>JAMOTM010000001.1 GCA_027002265.1 Aquificota bacterium
GCTTTGAATGTCTTAAGCCCGTTATATGCTGAATTTAGAGCAATTAAAGGATATGCTTTTCCTTGATAAACTATTTCTTTTTTATTTTCAGGCAGTGTAATAAAAAGATAATTGCCCTTAGTAGAAGTTATTTTTAAAATAGGTTTTCCTGGAAAAGTATTATCTCCTTTATTTAAGAATTTAACACTTATAACTCCGTCAGTAGGAGATTTTAATACCGTATAAGTTAGATTTTTAAGTATCGCTTTTTTATTCGCATTTGCCGCTTTTATAGCGTTTTTCGTAGCTTTAATAGAAGCTTTAAGTTCTGCTAATTTACTTTCTTCGTTTTGATACTGCTCTATCGAAGCCATTTTAACGTTTAAAAGTTCTTTTGTTCGTTTGTGTGTCAGTTTTAAATTATTTAGCGCTATATTTTGGGCGGTTAATTTTGCTTTTAAAGATTTAATATTCGCATTTATACTTTTTAGTTTTGCTCTTAAGTCGCTGCTGTCAATTTTTGCCACGATATCGTCTTTTTTCACTTTTTCCCCCAAATCTTTAACAAATTCAATTCTCCCGGCAAATTTTGAATTAACAGTAACTTCATTCGAATTTTTGACAAGTGCAAGATAAGGAAGTGTCAATAGTAAATTTTTTTCTTTCGGTTGATATGTTTTCACTACAATAGGATAAACAACCGCTTTTGGAATACTTGCTTCCTCTGCTTTTCTTTTTTTAATAATTTTAACTCCACCTACAATTAATAACGCCGCAATAATAATGACAATAAAAATTTTTATTAATTTCATTTGAACACCTTTTTAAGATTTTTTCCGTAAATAAACGCTTTTTGTGCTATTAAAGAATTTTTAACAGCAATTAAATTTGCTAAATTTGCCCTGGCTCTCGCCAAATCGGTTTCATAACCTAAATATTCATCTACAGTCATTCTGTTTAATTTAAAAGCCACTTTTGCTCCTTTTAATAACTCTTCTTTTAATGATATTGATTCTTTACTTAAGAGCAGTTGTTTATTTATTTCTTTTAAACTGCTATTGATACTGTTTATTTGAGAGGTCAATTCATTTAATGTTTTTTGAATTTGAAGTTTTGTCTTTGTACGCTCTATTTTTGCTTTTTGTATTTCAGCATCGTTTGTTTTATTAAAGACATCCCAATTAATATAAATTCCGGCACTTGCGTAAGTTATAGCCAAATCGTCATCATTGTTATAAGCTTTTCCAAAACCTCGATTTGCTTTTATTTGTAATACTACTTTTGGAAGTTTTTTATCTTTTTTAGCTTTAATATCGTAATATGATGCTTTTAAGCTTTCTTTTAAAGGCTTCAAAGCAAAAAATTCCCCGTTTTGAACATTAAATATTGTAAAATTAACAGGTCTTTTAATCTTATACTGAGTTAATATGTATATTTTTGATTTTATATTTTCTATTTTTGAATTTATGTCACTTATTTTAATTTTCAAATTATTTATTGCGTCTTTAAGTCTTAAAAGTTTAAATTCCGGAATTCTACCGACCTCAACTCCTACCTTTATCGCATTATAAGTCGTTTGAATGGATTCTAATTGTTTGTTTAAAGCTTTTTTAAGTTCAAAAAGATAATTTAAGTTGCTTATCAGAGTTACAAGAGTGCTTTGTCTTTGTAAAAGATTTATTTTCGCTTTATATTTTGCGGCTTTTAAAATATAAGTTATTTTCTTTTTGTTGTCGTATATCTCTTTTATGAATAGAGGCATGGATAGATTAAACCCTATCCTGTAAATATTTCGAGAAAAAGGATAACCTTTATTCAGTATTTTGATTTTAGCACTTTCAGTCGGAGGTAAAGGTCTTATATTTGTAGGCGAACTAAAATGTTCGGCACTTGCGAAAAGTGAAATTTTCGGATAAAGTGAGTATTTTATTTCGGATTTATTTATTTTTATCTCTTTAACCATTAGTTTATCTAATTTTGTTTGTGGTATTTTTTCCACGGCATTAAAAAGCTTAGAAATTTCCCCCGCATATAATGTTATAAATATTGAACTTAAAAGTATTGTTTTTTTCATGTGTGTGCCTTTATATAAAGAATTACAGTGTTATAAATTTCGTTTTTTATATCGAATTCTTTTATGAGTTTCGGAGAATTTATTAAACCGCTAACTTTTTCTCTTATAGAGAGGGTATTTAAGTAATTCGTAAAAGAAGACATTATAAGCGTTTGAATAAAAAAAGGATTTATGTTTGTGTTTTCTAAAATTTTCGTAAGATATTTAATTGTTTTTGAAATTTCTTTTATTGTTTCTTCTTCTAAATTGTTTCCCTGGCATACAAGTTCCCTTGCAAAAAGCCTTGCCAAATCTTTATTTGTTAAAAACATCTCAGCTATTTTATCAATGTATGCTTTTAAGTCTTCTTCCAATGAACCTTTAAATTCGAATTTTAAGTTTGAAAAATATTCGATAAATATTTCATTATACAAATGTTTTTTGTTTTTAAAGTGATAATAAATCGCAGGCTTTGTAATTCCTACATTTTTAGCAATTTCTTCCAAAGAAGTTCTCGCATAACCTTTTTGAGCAAATAATTTTAATGCTTCTTTTAAAATTTCCTGTTTAGTAGCCATATTTTTCCTTACTTACCGGTCGGTAAGTAAAATTATAAAACTTTTTTAATAAAAACGCAAGAAATTTTTCGATTAACTAACTAAATAAAAGCACTTCGAAATATTAAACCTCCTCCCAGTGAAGCTCTATTCCCTTACTTGTAGTTACAAATCCCAAAATTCTTATTTTTCCTTCATGAACCATTTTATGGTGTTTTTTACAAAGAGGTATGAGATTATATTTATGATGAATGTCCATATGCCCCACAAACCCTTCTTTTG
>JAMOTM010000002.1 GCA_027002265.1 Aquificota bacterium
TTCTTTTGAATCAAAATCATCATAAAAATCGAAAACTTGGGATCCATCTACATTATTTTTATCTTCTATTTTGGGAACTTGTTTTAAAATCAATGTTATATAGTCATTAGCAGGTAAGAAAGGAATTCTAACCCATATATATTTTTGTGTTTTCCAATTGATAGGTTCTGCTTTACATTCCCCACTATCTGTTTCAAAACAATAATTTAATTTCTTAGTACATTCTTCATCCAAACAAACTTCAAATGATGGTTGAGAAGTATTTGTTATATCTGATAAACATTCGCGTATGGATGAAATATCTAACTTATATGTATAGTTATAAAGATCACAATTTCCTAAATTATAAACAGGTATTTTTCTTACACATCCTTCAAATGTAGTACTTGAAGATGTTTCCATAGTGCTATTAAAATAACATATATAAGAGTACTTAGGTTCATATTTAGCTAACTTTCTAACATAAATGTAATCATATATACTGTAACCATTATAACCTGCTAAAATACCAATTTTTCCTTCAGTGAGATTAAGATCTTTAGTTTCTACTTGTTTATTATTATCAATATAGAAAATATGAGTTCCGTTTAGATAGTCCAATTTTAAAGTATGATACTTATAATTTTCTTCAAAGTTAACTCGATGTACATATATTTTTGTTTTATCAAAAAATGAAATATCTACATATCCTTTTGTTGGATCATCGTAATCATCATAATTTGAATATCTAGCTACGTATGATTTTTTATCACCTGTAAAATAGGTTATTCCGCATTGTTCATTATTATATTTATCACTTCCTAGTTTACATCTAGCCACTATTTCAAAATATGGAGTTGTTTCTTTAGAGAACGAAGTTGAATAGTAAACTAAAGCATCATTATCATTTTTATCTGTTATGTTGATAATACCGTCATCTTTTAGTAAAGTATAATTTAAGTTAACTCCATCATTATATAGATCTGTTTTTTTCCATGTTAAACTAATATCATTTTTAAAATTCTCATATAGATCAAAAACTTCCTTACCAGTCTTTGCGTAATATCCACTTTTTGGGTATACAATTAAATTTATAGTGCTATTTGCAGGTAATTCTGGTACCTTTATCCAAATATTACCTGTCCAAAAATTCTTATCAAAACTATCTTTACAATCTAGATCTTCTTTGGGATCACAAAAAGTAGATTCGCATTCTCCGTTTTCTCTTTCAAAACAATATGGGACATCTTTCATTCCATCTTGGGTAACGATTTCAAACATATATGTGCCTAAACAATCTACAAGATTAAGAGCATCTATTTTTATAGGATAGTTATATAAAGGTACATTGTTAGGATTTTGAATTTTTATAACAACAAAATTACCTTTTGGAGGCGCAATGGTTATTGTTGTAGGTGAAGTTGAAGATGAAGTTTCAAATAAATTTTTTATAGTATTAACAATAACAAATTTTGAAGCAAAATTACCATTTGTATCTTTTACATCTAAGGTGATAATATGAAAACCTGGATCTTTGATAACGGTTATACATGATGTTTTATAAGATTTTGTAGGTACACTAAATTTTGCTGAACAGATAGGTACCTTTTCACCATCTAAATATACATTCGTAGAGCTTAAAGTTGAATTAGGACTATGAACTTCATATGAAATGCTAACTTCCATAGGAGCATTTCCGTAAGTAGGAGTTACAACAAAACTATCTATTAGTGGAGGAGGTAAAATTTTTATCGCTTCTCCAGAAGATGTAGAATTTATTGTGCCATTTATAAGCGCGCCTTCTACGATATTGTATACAGATAGATTAATTTTGTTAGATTCACATCCACAACTACAGTATACCTTAGCTGTAAAGTCACCTGGTGATTTATAGGTATGAACAACATTATTTATACTTGTTATATCCTTAAAATATGCATATTCTCCATCACCAAAACTAATAAAACCATCTTTATTGGTACATGTTGAAGTGCTTTCTACTTTCCATTCGAATTTTACAGGGTTTTCAGTTAACTTTAAAGTTGCAGTTGCATCTGATGATGAAGCATTGGCTATAAGCGTAAATTTTCCATTATCATTATCAAATTTATAAGCTAAAAAGGATGATACTTTACATTCTGATTTTGTAGGATCATATATATATACTGTTGTTGTTTTTGTTAATATTAAATTCCCTTCATCATCAAATATTTTTAATATAGGAGTATAAACACCAGGTGATGAATATGAATGTTCTACCTTATCCTGATAACCAAGACATTCTTCTGGGCCTTCTAAAGAAGCATTTACATTACCATCTCCAAAATCAACAGCACAAGATATACTTCCTTCTATATTTCCAGATAGGGTTGCAATCCACTTAAATTTAACATTTTCACCTATTTTTTGTTTCTGAGGATCTGCTTCAAATTTTTCTATTTCACCTACAATGTTCTTTATAGGGCACTCTGCTTTAGCTATGTTTAAAGGTAAATAACTTATAATATCGTCATAGAGCATCTTTGAGAAAATATCATTATCTGCAACTTTTGATGGGTCAGTAGCAAGTACCCATTCTTCGTTGGGATCATTAATAGTATAATTTTCATTAACCTTCCTGTAAAAATCAACTTTTTCGGTAGGAGGTATTAATTTTATTACTGGAACAACATAGTTATCGCCCTCTAAGTCAGTATCTAATTTTAAAATTGGAGTTTGTATATTTCCATTTTTTCCGCTGGATAAAATAACAGTAGTTACTTCTTCTAAAGTTCCATTGGCAGCTTTACAATTAAATAAAATTCCTTTGGAAGGATTATATTTTTTTAACTCTTTTTTAAATGCTTCGTAATCTTTAATTAAACATACAAATAAATTTGTGTGTTTAAGAACACATGCGGTTGAACTTGATAATTTCTCAGATGTTATATAGTAAAAAGGATGTCCCCAAACATCTTTTTTATGAGCAAGATACTCGGGTAGAGAGTATCTACCTAAAGTTCCTTCTTTATTAGCAACAAGTTTGAGATAATCTATGTTATCTTGCACATAACTGATAGCTCGTTTTAATTTAAATGTTTCTATTATTTTTGGTATAAAATTGGCAGTCATAGAAAGGATGATAGAAATTATTAACATAGCAATGATAACTTCTATTAATGTAAAAGCTCTTTTGAAGTAATTAGAAATTCTCATTTTTCAATCCTCTCTAATGGAACAACAACTTTAAACTTAGTTTGAGGTGGTCTGGGATAACGGGGCTCTAAATATATTTTAGAATTTCTAAAGTTATTTCTTAACTCAAAATATATACTTTTTAGCTTTCCTTTTGTATCACCTATCATTTTTCCCTTAATTAAGAGATATATCTCTTTATTATTCTTTTTTAATTCTATATTATCTATATATAATTCCCTATTGTATATTTTCAATAGCTTAATACATTTATTTTCCATTAGTTTTAATGTTTTTAAAAATTTTAAAAAATTAGGTTTATCTATGGATATTAATTTTAACAAAGATTCATATTTTTTCCAAAGATCATCAAATAATTTTCTTTTCTTCTCTAATGTAATGTACTGATTACTATAACTTTTTGCTAATTTATTTATTTGTAACTTTACATTATCTAATTTATTTTTTAAATTTTTATATGCTGTATATGATGTATAAAAAGTAAAAATAATGTATAAACTTAAGAAGAAGTATAAAAACTTCAGAAGGTAATTAAAATATACTTTGTAGGATTTTATCTTAAAAATACTTTTTGGAGAGAAAAGTAAGAAGTAATAAATAGTATCCTCTATAATCTTAAAATTAAGGTTTTCTTTATTTTCGAGCTTTATATCTACTAAGTAAATAAGTTTTAAATTATAGTTACTGTATTTACTTGTGAAGTAAGAGATAATTCTATTTATATAATCTAGATAATCGAAAGAAATAAAATCTATTATTATTTCAATTGGAAAATAGTCTTTAACAAGGATTACTTTTAACTCTTCTCCTAACTTTATTAATCCAATTCCAAATTCATTATTTTTCAATTCAGATGAAATGCTAGCTGCTACGACAAATTCTATAGGGATTATATATAAATATTCAAAATCTAATTGCTTTTTTATTTTCGATATCTCTTTTTTACTTATAAAGATAACTGAAAATATTTTTTCCTTTTTTTCTGGATCTTCATCTATTTCTTTAAAAAGAATATAATAATCTTTAGGATTTATTTTTAACTTTGCTTCCACATATGTATAAATATAATACTTTACTTTTTTGGGATTAGGTATAGGTAGGCTTATAAATTCCTGTCTAATATTAGGTATATTGACCACGCAATAATCCACTTTTGATAATTTAAAATCTACAGGTAGAAGTTTTTTTTCTCTTACAATAAAAAATTTACCATTATAAAAAACAGAAAAAATTTTTTTAGAAAGAAATTTTTCTAGAAGTTTTTTTATAAAGTTAAAATTTATACTATTTATATTTTCCAAATTACTAATTTTATTTTTTATATTTTCTAATTTTTCCATATCATATCCCTTATTTTTTTTATTCGATTATCTTACAAGTTTTGCTTGTATGATTATTAAAAGTTGTTTCTTCTCCGATTGTTTAGATAATGTTGATGTTAAATAATTAAACAATTTACTATTTGTCTGAGGTAATCCTTCAATATTTGTATTAATAGAATCATTTTTTAGTCCACCGAGAATAACTATGTCTCCACTATTAATTTTTAATATTGTACTTATTACATTTGTAGATACAATTGGCGCCTCACTAGAACCATCAGGAGAAACAGACTTACCTTTAATTACGTTTTTAACAGGTGTAATAACTAAATATATCTGATTTTGTTCATTAACTCGTGCCTTTAAAATTAAGACATACCCGTTAATGTAATTCTGAAAAGAATAATTAGATAATGTTGTTCCATTTACTATGTTAGTAGAACTTTTTGTCCAAAATGGTTTTATTTCACCAGAAATTATTATAGCACTATATCCATTAGTTAGACGAATTCTAGGTGTAGATAAAATTTTTACTTTTCCAATTTTTGTAAGAAAATTAAAAATGAAATTTTCTAATTTTGGTCCTGTCCCTACAGAACTTGCTTTTATAATTAGACCTGTTGCAGCAGTTGTTTCTAAAGGACTATATGCTATATTAAAATTGTCTAGCATTTTTGTTAATGCAATTTGCCAATTAACACCTTTATTTACTGCATTTTCCTCAGAGAAATCCAAAATAGTAATTTTTACATCTACTTCCTTACTATAGAAATATTTAAATCTTTGTACAATTTTATCTATTTCTTTTATATTCTTAGGTCTATCAGTAACAAGCAGTGTTCCTGTATCTTCATCTAAATAAAACTTTCCATATTTTGATATTGCTTTTTTTATAGCATTCTGTAAATTTAAATATGGATCATTAGTTTGAACATTTGTATACGAATTTTCCAAAGAATTTAATGCAGATATTTTATTTTCATTTGTTCCAAATATATTCCCATTAATGAAAATAGTGGATTGAGAAGCAACTTTTGGAATTCCTACATCATATATTTTTGTAACGGTATCACTAATGATTAGTGTTCCTTTTTTTATTTCATAATGAATATTTGCTATATTAGATATTAAATCTAAAACATCTTTTATTTTCTTGTTTTTTACTTTTATAGAAATTATCTTATCTTCTATTTTTACATTTGTATTTAAGTTGTTTTTATATACGATATCTAAATCTGTTGCTTGCGATATTAAGTTTAAAATGTCCTTCAAGGGTGTATTTATAGCAACTATTGATATTTTTTTATTTAAAGCTTTAATTTGTGCTCCTTCCCATGATGGTAAAAGAATTAAAGGTTCTAAATAATCTTTTGGAATTTCAACCGTTGTTTTATTTTGAAGCAATGTCATTATTTTTTTCTGTGTTTGATTAATCTTTTGTTGTGTAGCTATAATATTCGGTGGTTGTTCACCACATCCGAAAAGAAAAAAAGCGGATAAAAAGATAAAGAAGATAGAATAAAAAAATCTATAAATATTTAATAATATATAATTTTTAAAATATTTTCCCCTATATGTAATTTTTTCTCCCATGTATTGTCTCCTATTTTTATATTTATGATTATATAGTTATTTTTTATATCATTTAAACAAATATACTCTCCTTTACCTATTGAAATGCAGCTATTCTTTTCTAAACAGCTTGAAAATTTAGATTTATTTTTTAGTAGATTTAAAAATTCTTTTTGCTTTAAAATTTCTAAGCATACAATTTTTTTATATTTGTTATATATAATGAAGGATTTTACATTTAATCTTAAATTCAAAACCTTTTTTATTTTTTTACTACTATTTCTCTTTGGAATTGTTGAGTTAAATGTTAATTTTGTTATTATTGGAGTATATGTATCTTCTTTTATTATAAATACTATAGGTTTTACAGGAAGCAAAGATATATATGTTTTTTTATCAACTTCATAAAGTTTTAAAACGCTATATTGCTTCAGTAAATTTTTATAATACTTCTTTATTTCCTTTAAATTTACTTTTGGAATTTTTAAAATATCGCTGCTTTTTTTATCAAAATGTATATTAATCTTAGATTTACAACTCAAATGATAATTTCTAAAAGGATTTATTTTTATAATTGCAATAGCCAAAAAAAGTATAGCTATATTTTTTAATTTAATAAGGTTTTGTAAATATTTTCTATATTCTATTATCATTTACTGTTACCTTGAAATTTTTGGTATAATACTTAAAATTATTATACCATTAGATAAAACTTTTTAAATACTTTTTCATCTATGGAGGTTTAAAATGTTAAGAAAAGCGTTTTCTTTAATTGAATTGTCTATTGTTTTAATTATTATTGGTTTGTTATTAGCAGCCGTAATGAAAGGTAAAGATTTGATAAGAAGTGCAGAAATGAAAAAATTCTATAATAGATTTGTAAAAGAATGGGAATTGGCATATACTCAATACTATGATAGAACAGGCATGCCTTTGGGAGGACCATTAGTTACAAATAATACAGGTACAATTCCTGCTTTTGTAGGAGCAGATGCGCTTGTAAATAATACAGATTTTGTACTTAGAAGACCTGCTACTATAGAAAATCAAATAAATACTGTTGGTCTAGAGGTACCTACAAAGGATTATATTATAACTTTCACAAATGCACCGGCTTCTACTGTTTGGGTAACTTTTGGATCTGATCCAGTAATCAAGAATGATAATCTAGAGGTTTGTTTGGAAGATAACTGTACTTCAAAAAATATCAAAGAATTGAATGGAAAGGGTGATGGTAAAGGGAATTTTATGATTTTAGTTAATGTTCCATATGATGTTGCAGCTCAAATAGATAGAATTATTGATGGTATTGCAAATGGTAAAGATGGAGATGTTGTATGTGTTTCTAATTATAAAGACCCAATAAATGAAGGAAAAATAGAAGATGCTAATATATTTAATACTACAGTCTTTAAAGATTTCGATAATAAAACTTCTCCCTGTTTCGGAGCACTACACTGGGGTGATAAAGATCATCCTTACGTAACTCTTATGTACAAACTTGGAATCTAATTTTCTATACAGGGGCTCTTTTTTTTCTTGAGCCCTTTTTTGTATAATTGTTTTAAAATTTATTATTAATTAGGTAAACCTATGAAGAGAGTATTATTTTTTCTTTTGGTAAGTTTACTTTTTACAAATTCTTATGCTCTTTCTAAAAAGTATATAGATGGATATATTTGCTATCTTTATAACAAAAGGGATTTTGTAAATTTAGATTATTTTCTTAAGGAAAAAGTAAAGTTAAAAGATCTTTTTAAGTATCGCTTTTCTGATTGTACTAATAGGGCTCTTGGCCTTTATTTTTATCTAAATAATTGTTATGACTATGCTCTTTATTTCCTTTTAAAAGTTAGGCATTATACTTTGTCAGACTTGGTCAATCTTTCTGCAATTTATATTAAGAAAAAAGAGTATGACCAAGCTATAAAAATTTTGAAACTTGCAAAGATAAAATACGGAGATGAAAAACATATTTTGATGAATTTGGCTATTAGTTATATAGGTAAGAAAAATTACTTAAAAGCAAGAGAGTATCTTTTAAAACTTTTGGAAATGGATATATCTAAAGATTTAAAAGATAGGGTTTTACAAATATTAAATTATATAGGTTATTAAAATGTTTTTAAAGCTTATTTTAAGCTTTTTTATATTTTCAGAAACTTTACCTCCTATAAAGATCCATGATTTCTTTTCTGAGGATGTTTGCAATTTGGTTAAGATTTCTCTTACTAAAAAAAATACTTCCAAAATTAATAAAAGGAAATATAGATTAAATAGGAAAAGAAAATTCTACAAAAAGAAAGTATCTAATAATAAGGTAAAATCTAAAAAACAAAATAAAAAATCTTCTAAAAACTTTCAAAATTTTTCTTATTGCACTTTAATCTCTCCTAAAAGATTTAAAAATATATATCTTGCTATAGCTTTAAAAGATGGGAAAAAATATCTTCTTTTTAATGGATCTTTGTATAAGGAAGGTGATTTTATTTTAATAGATAGAGAAAGCTATAAAATATTAAAAATTTCTTTAGACAAGATAATTTTGGAAAAAAATAAAAAATGTTATATTCTTCCGGTAGCGTTAAAAATAAACTCCTAGTTTAGAGGAAAAAATGAACTTTATAAAAAAATATAAACTAGAAATTTTTTCTATTTTTCTTTTAATTTTAGCTGCCTTATCTGCTTTTTTCCAAGCTCAAGCTAAACTTATAGAGAAAAAAGTTGAAATATATGAAAAAAAGATAAATAAAGAAAAAGCTTTGCTAAAAAAACTTTCTCAAAATATAAATACATTAACAAAATATATTATGGCTTTGCAAAAATTTAAGGAAATAGAAAAAAAATATGAACCTTTAGAAGTAGATTATACTACCGCCATTAATACTTATAATCAAATATTAACCTTAAAGAATTTATCTGAAAATAAAAATAAACTTGAAATTACAACTCCCCAGACAAAGGGTAAGGAATTTTATTTTTATGTGACTATATCGGATCCAAAACTTTTTAATGATATTACAAAAAATCTCATATTGACAAAAGATAAATTATTTTGTAGGGTGGAAGATTATAAAGATACTCGAAGTAAATATTTAGTAAAATTAAAATTGTTTTATATTTTAAAGGAGTAATGAAAAAGGGGGGATAAAAACCCCCAAATTGTATTAATTCTTTTTATCTTGATTATCTTCCTTTTTTCCTTGTTTAGCTTGCTGAGCTTTTTTAAGAGCTTCTTGTCTTTTTTTAGCAAGAGCTAGTTGCCATTTCTTTTTGCTTTCTTCGGCAAGCTTTTCAATTTCAAACCAAGTTTCATTTGGATTATCTTCCTTGGTAGCAGGCTCTGGCATCTTATCAGTTTGAATTAAAGCACCTTCTTTTGGACACTCTCTAACACACTCTCCACAATATATACATAGATAAGGATTATATTTGTATTCTAGATTTCTAGAACCATCTTCTGGATAGATAAATCTTATAGCTCCAGCCGGACATACAAGTTCACATTTAGTACAAAATATACATTTTTCCTTGTTATAAACAATTAAACCTCTATAACCCTTTGGAGGTTCAGTTCCAAAACCAGGTAAAGTAGCTGGTTCACTAAATAAATTTTTTAAAGATTCTATAAACATCTTAAGCATTTTTCACCTCCAAACTACCTTGCCGTACAAGATAGACAAGGATCAAAACTAATTATAATAGCTGGAACATCTGCGTAATTTGCACCTATAAAAAGCTCTTTCAAAACGGGTATGTTTGAAAAGGTAGGAGTTTTTACTCTCATTCTAGTTAAGATTTGCTTTCCATCTCCCCTAACATGATAAAAAAGCTCTCCTCTTGGAGCTTCCCAACGACATACAGCTTCTCCTTTTGGCATACCTTTTACATTTTCTTTGTAATTTCCTTCTGGAAGGCCATCTAAAACATTCCATATCATTCTCATGGAAATAAGAAGCTCATCCATTCTCACCATATTTCTTGCCCAAATATCACCATCTTCATAAACTACCATTTCAAAACCAAGTTCTCTATAGGGAAGAGCATCAAATTCAGCTCTTGCATCTGTTCTTACTCCAGAACCTCTTGCAACGGGACCTGCTGCATTATATTTTTCTGCCATTTCTTTTGGAATTACTCCAACACCTTTCCATCTTAAATTTAAGGTATAGTCGTTTAAATATACATCTCTAAACCAAAAGAGCCTTTCTTCAAGTTTTTTCAATTTTTTTCTGAGCTCTTTTTCAACTTCTGGAGTTAGATCTCTATTTACTCCACCTATGCATCCATAGTCAAACTGAACTCTGTTTCCCGTAAGAAGCTCCAAGCATTCCATTACAAGTTCTCTATCTCTAAAAAGATACATAACTAAATTTTCATAACCTGCAGCTTCAGCTACGTGAGCCATTGCAAAAAGATGAGAGTGGATTCTATCAAGTTCATGAGCTAAAACTCTTAGGTATTTAGCTCTTTTTGGAGCTTCAAATTCTAGGAGTTTTTCTATAGCAATTATATAGGCCATATTATGAGATATAGAACATAATCCACAAATTCTTGGAACAACGTATGCTACTTGTTTATAACCAATTTTAGTTTGACAAGCTTTTTCTATACCTCTGTGAACATATCCAACATCTACTTCTACATTTGTAATTATTTCATTTTCTGTTTCAAAAACAAATCTTACAGGTTCTGGTAAAGCAACGTGTTGACTACCAAAAGGAACAATCATTTTATTTCCCATAATTTATGACCTCCTTAGTGGTGCAGGTGGGCTATCGGGTTCTAAAAAGAGACCTTTTTGAGCACCTTCTATTTTTAATCCAAACAAATCTGCAAGCTCAGCTTCGGATATCCAAGCAGAAGGAATAATATCTGTTATAGTTGGAATGGTATCTTCGTACGTAACGTCTAAAGAAAAGGCTATTGGCTCTTCCATAGTATCATATTTTGAAAAAAAGTATTTTAAATTCACTTTACCATTCCCAAAATCTATTGCATTTATAGTTATAAAGTGATATTTAGAAGGATCATAAAAATTTTTAATATCATCCTTTAATTTTTCCAAAGAAGTTTCTATAACTTTAAAGTTTTTATACATTATTATCCTCCCTTTTTTAATCACATTTAGGAGTTTCAAGCTTTCTTTGAATATATTTAGAAACTAAATCATAAATAATCTTTCTTCTATCCACTACCTGACCGTGCATAAGCATTTTTGCTACTATTTTTTCATATTCCTTCTTTATTACAGTTGGAATTTCTATAGTATCTTTAGTTTTCTTTTCCCAAATTTCTAAAGCTAAAGCTATTCCCTTAAGTATATTTTCAGGCCTTGCAGCACACCCGGGAACATAAACATCAACGGGAATATATCTATCTACTCCATTTTCTACATTATACATATGTCTAAATACTCCCCCAGTACAAGCGCAAGCCCCTACCGCAACTACAACCTTAGGTTCGGGCATTTGCATATATAGTCGAAGTAACCTAGCTCTTGTTCTTTTTGTAACGGGACCTGTTACAACTAAAATATCTGCTTGCTTTGGATTACCTTTATTTATAATTCCAAATCTTTCTACATCATACTTTGGTCCAGTACAAGCTAAAATTTCAATATCACATCCATTGCAACTCCCACAGTTATAGTGAAGAATCCATGGAGATTTTTTTCTTATACTCATAGTACATACCTCCATAGGGCTAAAACAAAAATATTAAGTGCAGCAAGAGGTAAAAGGAAAAACCAAGCAAATTTAATCATTTGATGGAAAGTAGTTCTACAAGTAGAGTTGTCTAAAGCATTGACGAAGATGAAAACAATTAATGAAAGTGCAAGTCCGAGCCACCAATTAGCACCAGTAAATAAAAATACTATAGCAAATACAAAAACATATTCTATCCATTTAGCAGTGTATATTGCTTCGTAGAAAAAGCCACTATAATCTACCTCAGGTCCTCCAATAATTTCTTGATGAGCCTCCGAAATATCAAAAGGAGATTTTTTTAGTATTGCTGGAATTGCAAGGACAAAAGCGATAAATACTAAAGGTAAATAAACTAAAGGTATTCCAGGGTATTTAAACATTTCTTCTACACTCCAAGTTCCCGTTACTAAAAAGAGTCCAACAGCTAGTAAAATTAAAAGAGGTTCTACTGCCATCAAATGAACTATTTCTCTTAAAGATCCCATAACGCTATAGGGAGAAAGTACACTAAATCCACCTATAATGAAAAATGCCATAGCTAAAATATGAAGAAAAAGACCTACTAAAATATTTGGTCCACATAAAAAAGCCGATAGAGCAAACCACGTTGCAAAAAAGAAGGCAATACCCATCATACTGTGAAAAGAGTGAACTTGAATAGGTCTTTTTTGTAAAAGTTTTACAAAATCATAAAAAGGTTGTAAAAGTGGAGGACCTTGTCTATTTTGCATTCTAGCTCTTACTATTCTTTCAAATCCATATATAAATCCGCCTATAATAGGAGATAAAAACGCTATTGTTTTTAATATCCACGCCATTAGATCATACCTCCACCAAAGATGAGAGTAAGAATTATTAAAGCTAAAGCTATATACTCAACATAAGGAGTTACCTTATCTAAGCATTCTAAACTGTATGTTCCAACTCTAACAGGAATAGTTTCTCCACATAAATACTCGGGTACTCTATCAGCTTTAAGACGTATTCTGTATGCTATTAAAGGTACAATGGTTACAAAAGCTAAAGCTAAAGCTATTACCCAGAAAGGAATAACTAAATTTCCTACTACTAGATCTAAAGTTCCCATTTTTACTGGTAAACTTACTCCAAGAACGTGGATAACAATAGGGTTAAATACTTTCTGAATTAAAGGTGCTATAAATAAAGTTCCAAAAAATGCAGCTAATACATATAAAAAGTTTGGAATAAAATAAGCGGCAGGTATTTTTTCAAATTTTACTTTTACATCTTCTTCATTATGGGTAACAATTACTCCAAGCACTTTCAAATATAAACTTGTTAAAGATACTCCACCAATGGCAAGCATAACAATAGTAATGACATGAGCCGCTCTATTTAAAAGACCAGCCACTTCAGATAAAGTGAACCATTTAGCTATAAACATTGCAAATGGAACCATGGTCATACTTAAAAGTCCAAAGAGGATAAATAGAACAGTTATAGGAGCTTTATTAATTAAACACTTAATATCATATATAGTTTTTGCGTGGTAAAGCTTTTCGATAACTCCAGCTTCAAGGAAGAGTAAAGCTTTAGAAATTGCGTGGAAGAGCATTAAAATAGCTGCGGCTGCAACAGCTATAGGAGTTCCAATCGCACCTGCAAGCATCATTAAAGCTAAAAGAGAAATTGTGGAGTAGGCCAAGATCTTTTTAAAGTAAACTTCTTTAAGAGCAAAAAGTGCTGCTACTACAAATACAAAACCCGTTGTAATAATTAAAAGTTTAGAAAGTAGAGTTCCAGTTATCGCAGGGGATAATCTTAAGATTAAGTAAGGAGCAATTTTTACCATAGTAGCTGAGTGTAAAATTGCAGATACTGGAGTAGGAGCAACCATAGCTCCAAGAAGCCACTTATGAAATGGAATTTGAGCTCCTTTAACTAAGGCAGAAATTACTAAAAATGCAAGTGGAATTATAGATAAAACTGTTGCTCCAATATTAAGAATATCTGTAAAGTGATATACTCCATAATAGTGGATAAAAAATAATAAAGAAATTAAAATTGCAACTCCTCCAATTTGGTTCATCCAAAGAGCTAAAAGTGCATTTCTAATAGACATAGCATCTTTTCTAAATCTGATTAAAAGGTACGAAGCCAAAGTTGTAGTTTCAAAAAGTGCGAAAAACCATTCTAAGTTATTTACAGCTACAGCATAATTCATTACACCTAAAAACCATAAAAGTAAAGCTACAAAAGGTGCAACTTTTTTCTCATCCTCATCTGCCATATATTGATTTGCAAATATAACAATTAAAGAACCTATAAAACTAACAATTAGAAACATAAAAGCTGACAATTTGTCAATATAGATGTTAGGAGTTTGAGAATGAGGCATTATCCATACATTCCATAAAAGTAAAAAGATTTGCGCAAAAGCTAGAAGATAAATAAGCTTATGCTTGTACTTTATACCTTGATGAACAAAATAGAAAAGTAGTAAAAAGTCATATAAAAGCATAAGACCGTCAAGCCAGTGAGGCGTTTCGATAAAGGTTGGTAAAGGAGCTTTGAAGAAGAACCAAAAAGCAATAGGTGCCATTAAAAGAAAATTAATGGTGGATATTAAAATTGAAAAATTTTTGTCTCGGATAATTGCTACTAAAAAAGCAAATATCCACGGCAGCAAGACTAGTAACCAAAATAAAGTTTCCATGGAAGGCCTCCTAAGTTTTCTTTATATGGAGTTGATTATATAAAATTATAACAAAATTTTTGCAAGAAATTTACATGTTAGTATTACCTAACTATTAATTGTTATTACTTACTTTTACTTATTTAAATATAAAAATAGTTTTTATTTTGAAAGAATTAAAAATTGAGAATTTAAAGATAAAAATAGATTAAAAGGAAAATTTTTTAAGATTTTTCTTTAAGAAACTTAAGAGCATCTTCTAAAGACATAGGTTTACCAATGTAAAAACCTTGTAAAAAGTCTACTCCAATATTTCTTAATACTTTTATAGTTTCTTCATCTTCAACAAATTCTGCAATAGTTTTTAGATCTAATTTTTTAGCCATAGCAACAATAGCTTCTATGGCATGTTGTTTGTATGTATCTTTCGCTATATCTTTTACTAAGGATCCATCTATTTTTAAATATTTGATAATATTTTCCGAAGCTAAATCTATAACCGTTTTTAAAGAAGAAAATCCACTTCCAAAATCATCTACTGCAAAAACCTTTTTGTATATTTTTGCAAGCTCTTTTAAAAAATCTATATTTTGAACAATATGTTGCTCGGTAATTTCAAAAATACAATCTTTAAAACCAAAAGTTACACGTTTTATTATTTGTTCATCATATAAAGATTTTGGAGATAAGTTAATAAATAATTTTATAGGAATTTTATCTCTTATTTTTTCTATATACTCTAACATTTTTAAATCTATTTTAGTAACTAATCCACTTTCGGTTGCTACATCAATAAACATGCCGGCAGGTAAAATTTTATCTTTGTCTTTAATACGGGCTAAACATTCAAATGCGTAGGGTTTTAAGCTGTCGGCATATACAATAGGCTGAAAGTAAGCTATAATAGCATCTTCTTTTAATTTCCTTTCTAAGAAAGCTTGCTTTTCTAAATTTTCTTTGATAATAAGCCTTACATCTTTTTTTTGTTCATATAGATATACATCTCCCTTTTTTTGTTTTTTACTTTCTGCGATAATATATTCTATAGTTGAAGCAAAATTTCTCTTCCAAGCGTTATCTTGGGAAGTATTATCAATATAATAAACACCTATAGTAAACTTTGGAGAATACTCTAGATTTTGATCTTTAAGTTTAATATCAAGTTTGATATTTTCAAGTTTCTTTTTTATTTCTTCAATATTTATAGGTTTATCGGGAATAAAAGCTACAAAAGTATTTCCTGAAAATCTACTGATATAGGCATCTTTTAAAATTTCTTTTATTTTTTGAGAAAGTTCTTTTAAAACAATATCTCCTATTTGATGACCATAAAGTTCATTTATATATCTGAAATTAACAATATCTAAAGTTAATATATGAGCTCGATAAAATGGAGTTTTTAAAATATTTTTTATAAAAGTTTGTCTATTTGGAAGAGAAGTTAATCTATCTTTTTCGGATAATTCTTTCCATTTTCTTCTATCTCTAATTAAAGTTATAATAATGTAGGCATTAGAAATAAATACTGCTAAAACCAAAATAGTAAATATAAAACCAAGATACCTTTTATGAAAAGTGCATTTACTTTTCTCCTTTTGAATACTTGTAAGAAGATTATTTAAAAGATTATCTTGAAATTTTGAAAATTCATTTAGAGTTTTGAAATATAATTTAGAAGATTGATTTATAGAAACTTTATTTAAGTTTTCATTTAGTTTTAAAAGAAATTGAGAAATATAGTGGCTATCATCTAAAATAGAAAAATCTTTTATATTCTTAAAATAATTTTTTACCTCTTTGAGAGGAGAAGTTTCATTTATATTTGATCTTAGAAAATAATTTGATACTTTATTTTGAACTATATCTGAAAATAGGATGGATTTGTATTTATCAATAAAATCTATTTTTACCTTTATATCCTTTGGTAGTGTTAGATTAGTAATTATTCTATTATTTAAGTTTTCAAAATTTTCAATAGTACTTTTAAGTTTAAAAGTATCTAAAAACTGAATTTCCTTTTTTAATTCTGGTGAAATATCTTTTAAATTGCACTCAGGTATAGTCTTATTAAAGTAATTTTTTAAGATATAACAATACTCTAGCTTTTGCAGGGTTCTTAATTTTTCTTGACTGCTTTTTAATCTTAAAACAGCTTTTTCTGTTACTTTTAAGTTCCTTATATTTTCCGAAACTGTATCCATATATTTATAAGTAATAACAGAAAGTAATATGAATGATAATATTAATACTGTTAATGCTTGAAACTCCATAGCTACTTAACTATCTCTTTATTTATATATATTGGGATCTTTTGAGTTTGAGTATTTATAAAATAATTTAAAATAAATTTTTGTTTATAGCTAAGTATTTTCGATTTGAGAGTTTCAAGTTTGGTATTATTTATTTCATTTTTAGTTACAAAATAATATTTTTCTGGAATAACAATAATTATACCTTCCTTTGTTGGAAGAGGTGGTACGGGTACATTTTCAGGCCACATATAAAGTAAACTTACATCTTCAGGATTTAATAAATGAAAATTTTTTAAAAACTCTTCTTGATTGTATAAAACAAACTGCCATTGAGTATTTTTTGGTAATTTCACTTGTTTTCCATTTAAAAGATCTTGATAAAGTTTTTGAGCGTAAGCTACTAATTTTTCTTTAGTTTTTTCAAGTTTTACAGCTTGTAAAAGTTTTGGAGGAAAACTTTCTATATCTTTTCTTAAATCATAAGTTACTTTATAGAAAACTAAACTTCCATTTATTTCTAAAGTTCCTTCTAGAGAGGAAGGAGTTTTAAACTTTAAAATAAATTCTGAATAAGGCATACAAGACAGTTTTTTATAATTTTCATCTTGCTTTAAAAATAGAATTTCTTTTTTTATTTTTTTTAAACTTTCACTTTTTGGGAAAACTTTATAATAAACTATTTTTTCTAACAAATTTTCATATCCATCTTTATGAGAATTTATAAATTTAATAATATCCTCTCTTCTTATCTTTACTTTAAACATTGAGGGTGTAAGCTCTAAAATTTTAAAATTTCTTTTAGCAAAGCTAATTTGGTAAAGAGCTAGAGCTTCTAAATTTGTAACATAAGGAGCTTGAGAAATATAAAATTTTACCTTTTCCAAGAGAAGCTCTTTTTTTATTTCTTTAAAAAGCTCACTTGGTGAATATCCTATTTGATGAGCATATTTTGAAAAAGCTTCTGCAGAAAAAACGTTACTTTTCAAAAAGGTTTCAGCAATAAATTCTTTTACAAAATCATCTGAAATATATATCTTATTTTTTTTAGCAAAATCTAATAATATACCTTGAGTAATTAAATAGTTTAAAACAAGTTTTTTTAAAGTATCTTCATCTAAATTTGAAAACTTTTGTCTTAATCTATCATAAGTTCTTATATATTCGTACTTTGAAAAGGTAATGTCCCCAACTTTAATAGCATAATGGGAAAAAATAGAACTTATATTAAATCCAAGGGTGTAAGACAAGCCCCCTATAAAAGCTATACTTGTAATAATAACTAAAATTTTATTTATATTTTTATACTTTGAGAAAAACTCTATCACTTTTCTACCTCAAAAATTTCCTTTAGATATCCTTCAACTAAAAAATCTTCTTTTATTTTTTTATAATTAACATATTTTAATTTTTCATTTAAAGTAATACCTTCCAAAAATTTTATACCTGAACCAAATAACTTAGGTGCATAAAACAAAAATACTTTGTCAATTATACCCTCTTTTAAAAAATAAGAAAATATTTTTGATCCACCTTCTACTAAAATTGAGTAAATTTGTTTTTCAAAAAGTTTTTGATAAAGTTCGTTTTTGTTTTTATAAAAAATTACATCTATATTTTGATCTAAAAAAATTTTTTCTATTTCCTTATTTTGAGTAAGAATAGTAGTTTCTTTTTTTCTTTCTCTAAATAAATAATATTTTTCAAAATTATCTAAATTTTTTAAGGAATTTATCATAATTAAAGCTTTCGGTTGATAATCTGTTTTAACATGTCTAATAGTTAATTTTGGATTATCGTATATTAGTGTATTTTTTCCTATTAAAATAGCATTTACTGTTTTTCGCAATTTATGAACAAGCTTTCTACTTTCTAAGGAAGTTATCCATTTTGAAGAAAAATCTTTTTTTGCAATATATCCATCTAAAGTAAGAGCGGCTTTTAAAATAAAAAATGGTTTATTAAACTTATTTATAACAATAAAATCATCTATAAGTTTGTAAGCTTCAAGTAAAAGTTTATCTTTTTTGTTTTTTACGTATTCTTCATAACAAAAATATTTAATATTTTCCTTTTCAAATATAGAAATTGAACCTTTTCTATTTTTAGGATTTACATCCCAAATTAGAAAATAAACCTCTTTTATTTTTTCTTTAGAAATTTTTAAAGCACAAGGGGGGGTTTTACCATAAGTAGAGCAAGGTTCTAAGGTAACGTAAATTCTAAAGTTTCCGTATTTCCCAAGAGGTTCTTTTTTAGGAATATTTAAAATTTTTTTTGCTTTTTCAATAGCTAAAACTTCCGCGTGTTTTTCCCCGGCTTTTTTATGAGCTTCCTTACATATAAAGATTTCTTTTCCATTTTCTAATTTTGTAATTACAGCTCCTACCGCTGGATTAGGCAGAGTTCTACCTTTGTATTTTAATGCCTCTTTTAATGCAATCTGAAAGTATTTTTTCAAAGTCCTCTCCTTTTCGAAGAATTTTTAAAGTGTTTTTATCTATTATTTCTAAAATACTAGAAGGTTTTTTTGATATTTTTCCTTGAACAAAAAATTTTACATTTTTTTCAAAAAATTTTTTTGCTTCCCTTAAATGTTTTATGGGTTCTTTTCCACTTATATTTGCACTTGGAGCTACAATAGGTTTATTAAATTTATTTATGGCTTTTAAAAGAAAGTATTTTTTAGGAATTCGAAATCCAATTTTTGAGGTATTAAAAATTTCTTTAAAAATTTTATTTAGGGTTTTATCGTAAGATTTTGTAATTATAGTAACCTTATATATTAATAAAAAATTAAAATTTTTGGGAAAATAGAAATTCTTAAGTAGGTTCTCATTTATAAGCACTAAAAAAGGTTTGTTTATAGGCCTTTTTTTTATTTTTATTATTTTATTTATAACCTTAATCGAAGTAGCATCCCCTAAAAAACCATACAAGGTATCTGTTGGATAAATAATTATGTTTTTATTCTTCCATATATTTACAATTTCCTTTATATGGTACTCTTTTAAAACTTGCATTTTGAAAGTCACAAAATTTTTCGTAGGTATGATATAATATTATTTATTTTATATTTTATAGCATTTAAATAAAATGACCGAAAAAAGTCCAAATAGAAATAATATAGCACTAAAAATATTTTTTATCTTAGATATTATATTTACTCTTGAAATAGCTATATCCTTTGTCCTTTCTACTTATAATTTCAATTTTGGACCTATTCTGCTAAAATTAGATTTTTTAGCTCTAACTTACTTTTTAATAGAGTTTGTTATTAAATTATATATATATCGCTATCACCTCAAAGAATTTTTCTCAGATTTTTACAACATAATAGATTCCCTTGTTATTATAGCTTTTTTGGGATATCTTTTGTTTGATTTTACATCTACAAGAGCAATCATAGAAATAAGAATGGTTAATTTACTTAGATTACTTTTACTTTTAAGAGTTTTAAAACTTCGAAAATACTCTCAATCTCCCTTTGTTTTAAATTTTTTAACTATATTAACTTTGATGTTTATTTATGCTTGCTTAATTTGGGTAGTTGAATATAAAGTAAATGAAAATATAAACAATTTTATGGATGCTTTTTATTTTACAGTTATTACCTTTACAACTATAGGATACGGAGACATCACTCCAAAAACAACCTTAGGAAAACTTATAGTAATTTTTGGAATAATTGCTATAATTTCTGGTCTAACTACTAATTTACAAAAGTATTTAGTAAGTCAAATCTCTGAGGAAGAAAATAAAACCAAAAAGAGCAAAGTTAGAGGAAAAAAATGAAAGAATACTGTGCAGTATTTGGAGTTTATGGACATAAGCAAGCAACTTATTTAACTTATTTAGGTCTCTTTTCTCTTCAACATAGAGGTCAAGAGTCGTCGGGAATAGCTATATATAAAGATGGAAAACTAGAAGTATATAAAGGCCTAGGTTTGGTTTCCCAAGTTTTCAACAAGCAAATTTTAGATTATCTGCAAGGAGAAATTGCTATTGGACATAATAGATATTCTACTGCAGGAGATAAAGATTTAAAAAATGCTCAACCTATAGTTTTTCAAGATATAGCTATTGTTCATAATGGTAATTTAAGAAACTATGAAGAGCTTAAAAATTTATGCGCATCTTTAAATATATCTCTGGAGACTACTACCGATTCAGAGGTGATTTTAAAGCTTTATGCTTACTATAAAAATAAATATAAAAATATAAAAAAAGCTTTAATAGAAACTTTTAAGCATTTAAAAGGGGCTTTTTCTGTTATCATTTTAGACAAAAACACTATGATTGTAGCTCGAGATAAATGGGGTTTTCGTCCTTTAGTTATGGGAGAAAAGGATGGAGCTTATATCTTTGCCTCTGAGACCTGTGCTTTAAATGTTTTAGATGCAAAATTTATTAGGGAAGTAAAAGAGGGAGAAGTTATTATTTTAAATAAAGATAAAATTGAAAACTTTTTGTATGATAAACCCCAAAAAAGAGCTTGTATCTTTGAACTTATATACTTTGCGCGTCCAGATAGTTTTATTTTTGGAAGAAATGTTTATGATGTAAGAGAGAATATGGGTAGAATTTTGGCTAGAGAAAGCTATATAGATGCAGATGTTGTTGTTCCAATTCCAGATTCTGGAGTAATATCTGCTCTTGGTTTTTCAAGAGAAAGCAAAATTCCTTTTGAATGGGGACTTTTAAGAAGCCACTATATGGGAAGAAGTTTTATAAATCCGACTCAGGAACTTAGAGATTTAGCAGTTAGACTTAAACTTTCTCCTATAAAATCTGTTTTAAATGGTAAAAGGGTAGTTTTGATTGATGACTCTTTAGTTAGAGGTACTACGGCAAAAAGAATTATAAATATGGTGAGAAAAGCCGGAGCAAAGGAAGTTCATTTAAGAATTTCCTCTCCACCTATAAAACATCCTTGTTTTTATGGAATTGATACTCCAACTTACGAAGAGCTTATAGCTTCTAAATTAAAAACCCAGGAAATTGCAAAGCTTATAGGTGCAGATTCTTTGGCCTATCTCTCTATAGATGGTCTTTTAAAGGCTTGTAATGCAAATAAAGATGAATTTTGTTTAGCCTGTTTTAATGGGGATTATATTGTGTAGGGTGGAGGATTTTTATATGAAAAAGCTTATTGTTTTTGGATCCGGAAGAGGTTCTAATTTTGAAAGTATATATAAATATATTGAAAAAGGTATTATAAAAGCAAAAGTAGTTGCTGTTGTAAGTAATAAAGAAAATGCTCCTATTTTGGAAAAAGCAAGAAAAAGGAAAATTCCAGCTATTTATGTAAATCCAAAAAACATAACTAGAGAAGAGTTTTTCAGAAATTATGATTTTATAAAAAATTATTTAACTGAAGAAGATAAAAATTATCTTTTAAAAGCTCCTGAAAATCATGAATTTTTTTCTTCAAATAAATTTAAGGAACTTAAAAGAATTTTATATGATCATAAAATTTTTCACACTATAAAAGAATTTGAAGCTGATGGAATCATTTTAGCAGGTTATATGAGAGTAGTTTCAAAATATTTGATAGATAAATTTCCAAATAAAATATTAAATATTCATCCCTCTTTACTTCCATCCTTTGTTGGGTTAAACGCTCAAAAACAGGCTTATGACTATGGGGTAAAGATAGCCGGAGCTACAGTTCATATTGTTAATGAAGTTCTGGATGGGGGTCCTATAATTATTCAAGCTGCAGTTCCTGTAAGAGAGGATGATACTGAAGAAAGTTTGACTAAAAGAATTTTAAAATATGAGCACAAAATTTATCCCCAAGCTGTTAAATGGTTTTGCGAAGATAGATTGTTGGTAGATGGAAGAAAAGTAAAAATAGATTTAACAGATTTAAAACTAAAAAATATAGTAAATAATGAGGCTTTAATTTCTCCAGGTTTAGAAGAAGTGTTTTTAGAAAATTAAAACCATAAACCTTTAATTCCAGATATAACAAATTGGATTCCTACAGCTCCAGTTACTATACCCATAATTCTTTTTAATATATTCATCCCTGTTATTCCAAGGGCCTCAGATATTTTGCGTGAGTAAACTAAAGATAAGTAAGCTATGAAAGTAACTAATAGAAAAGCTAAAAACAAATCCAAGCTTAAAATAAAATTTTTCTTAACTTCACTTCTAAATACAAGTAAAGTAGTAAAAACTCCAGGTCCAAATAAAATTGGAATACCAAGAGGAATAACGGCAATATCATCTCTATTAAAAGCTTCCATCGTCTCTTCGTGAGTACTTTTAATCTCACTTACTCTTGCTCTTATCATATCCAAACCCATTAAAATGAGTAATATTCCTCCAAAGGCCTTAACAGAAAAAATATTTATTCCAAAAATTTTTAAAATAGCATCTCCTAAAAGAATGGTTAAAAGACCTGAGGTTAAAATAGTTAAAGTGGTTTTTTTTGCAATTTTCTTTATTTCTTCTTCTGAGGCATTTGGAACTAAAGATAAAAGCATTGCAGCTCCAAGAAGAGGATCCATAATAACTAAAATAGAAGTAAAATAAAAGAAAAATTTTGACATAGGTTCAAATTCTGTCATCTTTTTTCCCTCATCATAATATATGCATCTTTACCTTTGTAAAAGTTTTTTCTTACTCCTATAATCTTAAAATTAAATTTCTTGTAAAGATTTATAGCTTTTCTGTTGTCTTTAAATACCTCTAAAAAAATGTTTTTTTTGTTTACATTATAAAGAAAAAATTTTAAAAATAATTTTCCAAAACCTTTTCCTTGAAAAGTTTTTTTTATTCCGAAATTTAAAATATGAACTTCATCTAAAATTTCTTGGTATGTCAAAAAGCCAAGAGGAATATTTTCCAAAAATAAAAATAAAGTTGGGAAATCTTGAAAATAGTTATCTAAAGGAAATATGGAAGTATCTTGAAAATAACTTTCAAGTATTTTTAATTCTTGCTCTTTAAGTTTAAAGGAATATGTAAGATATATCATAGCTAGAGAATTTTGTTAAACTTAATTTAATCTAGAATTTCCAAAGAATAATCTACAGCTTTAGCTTGTAAAATAGTTTTACTTGTTGAAATAAAATCTGGCTCTAGTTTTGCAATTTCTTCTATAGTGTCTAAATTCACACCACCAGAAACTTCTATATAGGTTTTTGGAAAATGTTTTTTTACATAAGGAATAATTTCTTTTAATTTTTCTACAGAAAAATTATCAAGCATTAAAATATCCACTTCATCTTGAAGATTATTTTCTATTATTTCATCTATTTGAGCTTTGTTTTCTACTTCTACCTCAAGTTTTAAAGTTATAGGTATATGTTTTTTTATTTCTTTAATAGCTTTTGAAACACTTCCAAAAATTTTTATATGATTATCCTTTATCATTACTCCATCTGATAAAGATAAACGATGATTTTTTGCTCCTCCAACTAAACTTGCATATTTTTCAAGTAATCTAAAACCTGGCGTAGTCTTTCGAGTATCCAAAAGATAAGTTTTTTTACTAACTTTTCTTATTTTCTCCACAAATTTTCTTGTTAAATTTGCAATTCCAGATAGTCTTTGCAAAATATTTAAAGCAAGTCTCTCTCCCTTTAAAATTTTACTTGCTTTACCTTCCAAAATAATTACATTAGCTGGAACTTTTTCTATATAGCTGCCTTCTTTATATAAACTTTTTACTTTTACATTCAAAATTTCTTCAAAAAGAACTTTTATAAAGGGAAGACCGCAAAGAAAGGAAGGCTCTTTTAAAAGAATAACAGCCTTTATATTTTTATCGAGAAAAAACGAAGAGTAATCTACCCCTAAAGGAATATCCTCTTTTAAAAATTCTAAAAGTTTTTCCCTTACATTAATGTTTTCAAAGATATAGTTTTCAAAGTATATTTTATCTTTAATGTTCATTATATCTCCATTCTATTTTAGAAAACTTTAGTAATAAAACAAACTTAGTCTAAACATAAATGTCTACTAAATTCCCTTTATAAAGATCTAAATATTCTAAGTTTGTAGATGTAGTAGTGGAGGTTAAATCTAAGTTAGGAGTAACTACACTTGATAGAAGTTTATCTACAAGATTTTTTTCTAAATTAAACATCTGTTTAGTAACACTTGCACTTATTTCAAGTTGAGGAGGAACTATATTAATTCCAGTTACGCTCATTTTTTAACCTCCTTTTTTAAACTTTCTACTTCTTCATTTGATAAATATCTCCATTTTCCTACTGGTAGATTTTGTAATTTAATCGGACCAAAACGAACTCTTTTTATAGATAAAACATCATATCCTAGATTTTTAAAAATATTTTTTATCTCGTGATATTTCCCTTCAGTTAAAACAATTTTTAAAAGAGTTTTCCCATCTTTTTTTTCTATAACTTCTATACTTTTAGGTTTATAGATGCCTTCTTTTTTCTTTTTTTTATCAAAGTATTTGATTCCATTTAAGGCTTTGTTTATATCTTCATCCTTTAGCTCGCCTTTAACTTCTACTAAATATTCTTTTTCTACTTTATATTTAGGATGAGTAAGTTTATGAGCAAGCTCGCCATCATTTGTTAAAAGTAAAAGACCGGTTGCATCTTTATCTAATCTTCCTACAGGAAAAAGATCTTCTATTTTATTCGCTCCATATAGAAGGTTAATAACCGTTGGATTTTGAGGATCAGAAGTTGAGGAAACATAACCTTCAGGTTTGTTTAAAAGAATATAGACTTTATCTGGAGCTCTTTTTAAAATTTCACTTTCAAAAATAACTTCATCTTCATCTGAAACTTTAAAAGCTGGATCTCTTATTACTTTGCCATTAACAAGAACATAACCTTTTAAAATAAATCTTTTTGCTTGAGAACGGGATCCTGCAACTCCAGATTCGCACAAAAATTTATCTAACCTTAGTTTTTTGCTCATGTTTCCTCTTTTCTCCTTTTTGTATATTATCTAAAATATCTTTAATATAGCTTTTAATATCATCTAAACCTTCTTTCTCATAAAGAAACTTAAGCTTAAGTTTATTTTTTTCAAGAGCTTTTTTATCTATAAATTTTAAAAATCTAGCTGCAGCAAGTCTTAAGCTATCATTATTTTGTAAATTGGAAATCGTTATTATTAGATAATTTAAAGCATAAGGACAGTTTAATTTGGATATTGCCCAAAGATAAGCCTCTTTTACATTTTCGGAAATAGGTTTGTAAATAAAATTTTTTAAAAATAAACAATATTTTTTATTTTTTGAATTCCCTATATAAGTTAAAGCTGCTATTTTGATAAAATCTCTTTTGTCATTTAAAAAAATATTTAAAGTAGATAAAGGTAAATTTTTATTTTTTAAAAAAGGTAATCTATAAGCTATTCTTTTTCTTATATCTTCATCTGAAAGTGCAAAATTTAAGTAATCCTCTTCAACAAGATTTGAATTTTCTAAAAGAACTTCTAAAGCTAAAGCTTTTACTTGAGGATCTAAATCATTTTCAAAAATATTTTTTATGTTCTCTACAATTTCTTTTGAAGGAGGATTATATAAATAATATTTTAAAGCTGCTACTTTTAAGTCTTTATTAGAAGAATTTAAAAATTTTAGCAGAAGTTTTTCGTCTACCTTTATTTTATATAAAGCAAATATTTTTAAGATTTTAGCTTGAAAGTGTGGATTGTTTGAATTATATAAGTATTTTTTTAAAAGATTTAAACAAACTTTAGGATTTTTCATAAGACCAGATATTGCTATAGATTTTAAGTTTTCATCTTTTGTAGAATTTAAAACTTTACAAAAAAATTTTGTTACATTTTCATTTTCAAATCCGATTAAGTTTAAAAGAATTTCTTTTTTTACCTTTATATCTTTTTCTTGCCTATAAGCTTTCAAAAGACACTTTAAAGATTTTGTATTGTTTTGATAATTTCCTAGAGCTTGGGCTGAGGCTATTTTTATTTTTCTATTCGCAGAATTTAAAAGAAAATTACAGAATTTATCTATATAAATAGGATTTTTAGTTTGAGAATAATAAAAAATTGCCGCATAAAGTTCAGTTGGATCTGTAGAATTTAAACTAAATGCAAAACAAAACGAGAAAATAAAAGATAGACCTATGTATATTTTCAAAAATTTCCGCATTTAGGATGCCTCATTCTCTAAATATCATTATTTAATTATTTTTCTTTTCCAGCTTTCTTAAAAGCTCAGTATTAATTGTAACATTATACATGTTCCATAAATAATTTGAAAATTCATTAGCCACTCTGTAAGCTTTTTCCGTTTTTATTATTTCTATAAGTTGTTGTTTTGAAATAATTTTCATTTTTGGATGTTTAGGATCTTTTTTAAAACCATATTCTCCCTTATGAGCAAGCATAAAATTATTTATATCTTCACTTGTAACTTTTAGATAAGGTTCTAAATTTTTTTCCAAATAAGCTTTTTTTAGATAATAGTTATAAATTCTTTCTTTTAAATTCTTTTTTAAAATTTGCTCTTTATCTTTAGAAATCTTTTCCTGTTTTATTAAATTATTAACATATTTATCTATACTTTTATATTCTTTTTCTATTTTAGACTTATATCTTTCAAAATATTTTGTTTTTTCTATTCCACTTTTTTTTGCCTCTTTATATAAAATTTTCTCAAATGCTAAAAGTTTAGCAGCTTGGATCATATCCGCTAAGGTAAAATACCAATTTCCTTTTCCTACTTGAGAAAGAATTTGTTTTTTGTAATTTTTATAATAACTTTCAAATTCCTTTGGAGTTATACATAAATTATATTTTTTGGAGTAAGCAACACAATTTTGGTCGTAATCCAAACTTTGGGAAAAGGAAATAATAATCAAAGAAAAAAGAATAAATACAATTTTTATCATAATATCCTCCTAAAATAAAAAAGGGGGCTTTTTAAAAGCCCCCTAAATATTTTTTGAAATAAAATTTATTCTTCGTTAAACTCTTCCATTTCCTTATATTCTTTTAGCTTTTCTTCATATTCCTTAATCCAAGGAACATATTTACTTACATAATCAGCACCAAGTCTTGGTGCCACACTTTCTTCTAACCACTCAACAAGTTCAGTAGCTGCTTTAAAGACTCCGTCCCACCAAATATATCCAGGAGCGTAGTGGAACATTGCAATTTCAGTTGGTCTTACAGCCATGGCTCCAATATTTCTTACAATTTTTCTATCAAGAGGAGTAGCAAGTCCTCTTTTTTCAAGTTCATTTTCAACTTCAAATGCTATTCTTCTTAAAGAATCTAAAAATCCAATAGAAAGATCTCCACCAATTAAACAATTTGCAGCCCACTCTCTGCTGTGACATTGAGTACATACTGCAAATGCACGTTTTCTATTTTCAAGACCATCAGTTGGATATTTAACAGAAGGTAAAGCCGGATGAGGTTTTCCAGGCTTTCTTACAAATACAAGTTTCCACATACCAAGTTTCCACTTACAAATAGAAGCTGGATTGTGGGTTGGTGGATAGATCATTTTGTCTCCCTTAAATACTGCACCCATATGACAGATCGCACAACTTGGAGCAAAATAATCTTCACCTGGTTTAAGAATAGTTTTATCTAAATTCCATTCATGGAACTGTGATAAGAACATAGCTCCATGCATAGATTTTCCAAACATTTCATAGTTGGGATGATCCTCAGACTCATGACATCTACCGCAAGCTCCAATTCCTGCTCTTACAATTTTTAGTCTGAAGCTATGAAACGGATGACAAGCTGCACAATTTCCAATAGATCCATCTGGATTAACGGTTCCAGCTCCGGTCATGGGCCAAGTTCTAAAGTCAAAGTATACTTTATCTTTAGTTTTTTTAACAATTTTTACAACAGTTCCATGACAAGAGTAACATCCCCAATTAGCAAAAATTTTTACAACGTCTGCAGCTTTTGGGTTTGGAACTTGAAGTTCTTTAGGAACTCCGGCATATTTCCATACGGGATCATTTATAATATCTTGCCAGGTAGACTCGCCATAAGTGTTTTGATGCGGAATGGGTTTATCTTCAGACCAACCTAGAACCTTAAGAACAATTACTGCAAAATTTCCACCCGCTTTAGCTTCTGCTTTTTGAGCAATAAGTCCAGAGTGAGCATGAACAGATTTTGTATATTCTTCTACAATCTTTTTATGACATCTTGCACATTGCTTTGGAGTTACAAGCAAGGAAATTGTATATCCACAATGTTCAAAAGCTGCTGGATTACTTTCATCAGCTTGATGACACTCATAACAACCAACTTTATGGGTATAATGTTTAGAACGCATCCAATCTTTTACAATAAATGGAGTCTTCTTTTGATGACATTCTATACAATTTTGATCAATTTTTGAAAAACCTTTATCTGTGGAAGAATATAAAATGGGATTCATAGGTTTACCTGCTAAGGCTAAAGCAGGTAAACTACTTAAAGTTAATACTTTTAAAAGACTTCTCATTATAATACCTCCAATGAAACATATTTTCAAATAGATTTATTTATCTGCTTGTCTATTATTAATATTAATACTTATAAAATATTTTTTCAAGTGCAACTGTAGTAAATTAGAAAAGTTATATCATTGTATATGTATATACGAAGAATTTTTTAAAAAAGAGAACATTAGAATTTAAAAAGTATTTTTATTTTTGTTTTTTTTTAAAGTTTTAAAGGTATGTTTGGTAGTAAGGTAAGCTTTAAAAAAAAGTTGAAAGGTTGCTAGAAAGAAAAGAATAAAAATTAATATAAATACGAAAAATTGTTTAAGGGATAAGCTTTTAAAAAACTCCATCTTTACTCCACTAATTTTTTAAGTTTTTGCTTTCAAAAAAAATATAAAAAATGTAAATAAAAGTAATGTAATAATAATAGTAGTATATTTAAACTTTAAAAATAAATTTTCATTTATACCGAAAAAATATCCAAAAAAAACTAAACTTGAGTTCCAGAGAAAAGCACCTAAAAATGTAAGAATACTAAAACTAAGAAAATTCATTTTAAAAAGACCTGCAGGTAAAGAGATATATTGTCTAATTCCGGGTAGTAGTCTTCCAATAAAAATAGCTAAAATATCGTACTTTGAAAATAAGTTTTCACTTTTTAAAAAATATTTTTTTGGCATAATTTTCTTTACAAATTTTCTTCCAAATTTTAAAGCTAAAAAGTAATTTATCCATGCCCCAATTAGACTACCTAGACTTCCAGAAATAACACATAAAAGCAAATTTAATTTTCCTTTACTTGCAAAATAACCAGCGGGAATCATAACAATTTCGCTTGGAAAAGGTATAAAAGAACTTTCAATAGTCATAAAAAACAGTATGGCTAGATATCCATAGTTTGTTATAAATTTTTCTATAAAGTTAATATTTTCTAACATTTTTATGTTTTATCCACTCTGCTTCTTTGTTTTTACTTTAATAAAAAATTTTCTGGATAATCTGTAAGCTTTATATTACAAATTTCATTAATATCATCATAACTTGTTTTTATATTAGGTAAATTTGATAAATTTAAGCAACAATATGAAGTATTAAAATTACTCTTGCAATTATAAAAAAGAGTTTTTATATGCCTTATAAATTTATATTTTCTATATAAATTTTGATAAGTTTTATTATAAGACATTAAAAAAGCTTTATAAGAATTCTCAAAAAAAATTAAATTACTAAATTTTTTTGAAAATAGAGATAAGCTTAGTATTAAGTTAAAAATCAAAATAATAAACAATTTATTTTCCTATATTAAAAATTAATTTATCTAAATATAACAAAAATTCTTTAAACCATCCAAAATAGGCATGCGAAAACATGTTGAAAATAAGAGTTAAAACTAAAAGACCGACCATTAAATTTAATGGTAATCCTACAAAAAATATATTTATTTGGGGAGCAAATCTATTTAATATGGCAAATATTATATAAATTCCTAGAATAACTATTAAAATAGGAGAAGATAAAGAAAAACCAAGTTTAAAACATTTACTAAAAAAATGAATAATTTCTTCGCCCAAAAGAGGATTTAAGTTAACACTTCCTGGAGGAATAGCTTTAAAAGTATCATCTATTACTTTAAAAAAATATAGATGCAAATTTGTAACCATCATTAGAAAATAGGCGTAAAAAATTAAAAACTTTTCTAAGGGGGAAACTTGACCAAAACTTGGATCAAATAAATTCACCATTGAAAATCCAATTAGGTTGCTTACTATTCGTCCAAATATTGCTGTTATGGATATAAAAGTATTTACAAAAAAAGCAAGTAAAATTCCTAAAAGAAACTCCTTTAAAAGCAATATCCCAAATTCTAAAAGAGAAAGTTTAGTTACATCTATTACAAGTTTTGGATAATATAAAGAAGTGAAAAATATACTAAGTGCAAAAACTAAACTTATTTTTATATATCCAGGAATTAAAGGCCCTCCTATAAAAGGAATAAAAAGAAAAAGGGAAGCTAGGCGGGAAAGAACAAGGAAAAAAGTGCAAAATTCTTTGAAAGAGACATAATCTAAAAATTTCATTTTGTCTCAGCTGGTTTAATTTCTTCAACTTTAATTATTGGAATTTTCTTTATATAATCTTTTATCTTTAATATTTGATTTTGTAAATTTTCTAATTTTAGGTTTATATTTTTTATATTTTCGTCAGATAAGGTTTTAAAATTCTTAAGTTCCTTTTTTATTTTTAAAAGTTCCTTAGAAAGTTTATCTAAATTATTTTGAATATATCTAACTTCAGCTTGAATTTGCTCAATTTTCTTAGAATTTTCTTTTATTCTTACATCTAAAACAAGCTTTATCTTTTCTGTTTCTAATTTTAATTTTTGAAGTTTTTGGTTAATGTTTTCTATCCTATTTTCTATATTATTTAATTTGGTATATATATCCGTAATTTGGGAAGAAAAGATCTTTAATTTTTTGTTATAATTATTTAAATTATTTTTAATATTTTCTATTTTATTTTCGTTTTCTTGGGTTTTAGCTATTGTAATATTTAAAGATTTATTTAATAAATTCATACTTTTTGTAATATTATCCATTTTTTGAGTTAATTTTTTGATATTATTTTTGTATATATTAATTTGCTTCTTAAGTTTGGAAATAGCTAATGTATTAATTTTAAGGTTTTCTTCTATATTTTTCACAGTTTGAGTTACATTGGAAATATTTTTAGCATTTTTAGTAATGCTAGCATTCAGAATTTCTAACTGTTTTTCATTTTTCTTAACATTCTCTTCAAGATAATTCATTTTTTGTTGAAGAGATAGTAAATTTTTATTTAAGTTGTTTATTTGATTAGTTAAATTTTCAAGATTTTTAGTTAATTTTTTTATATTATTATGATAACTTTTTAAAATAACTTCTAAATCTTTTTGAATGTTTTGAAGTTTTTTTTCAAGAACCATTACTTTTTTTCTATTTGCCGTTATATTCTCTTGAATAGCATATTGTTTTTTTGTTGCATTTGGATTTGTAAAGATTGCTGTATTACAACCAGTTAACAAAAAAATGTTTATAAAAATTAAAAATCTTAAATTTATCCTTATCATTTTTTCACCTAAGACTTTTTCTATTATCTTGTTACTATAATATTAACTTTAATCGTCCAAAAGTAATAATTATTTCAACAGTTTATAGTATAATTAAGTAAAATTATCCTTACAACTTGCTTAGTTTTTAGGGGGATAACATTATGCATCGAAATATTTTTATACTCAACATTTTTATCTTGAATTTTCTTCTTTTTGGATGCACCTTTAAAAAGCCCCAAACATATCAAAATAAATCTGCTCAATATCTTAAATCTAATTATACTAAATCCTTAGAAAAAAAGAATAACTATCAAAGCTTAAATAAGCAGCTTTTAATTTTAGAATATAGATTAGACCAAATTACTCAAAGTTTAGCGAACTTGAAAAAACTTCATGAGAAAGATATTAAAGCCTTAAAGTCTCAAATAAAAGCTTTAAAAGAAGACCAAGATGCTATTTCTAAAAGTTTAGATAGTATCTCTTCTCAAATTGATCTAATAGAAAAAAAACTTTCTAACTTAGAGCAAAGATTAAAACTTCTTGAAAATGCTTATTTTAGACTTGTTAAGGTTTCTAATAATCTTTCAAAGGAAGATGAAAAACTGAAATTTCTTCTTCGGAGGAATTTTCAGATATTACAAGGAGAACTTGCAAAGATAAAACTAAATATAAAAAGAATTAATAAAGCATTAAGAAAAATTCCAGTTATCAAAATAGAAAAAATTTCTCCTTCAAATTAAATATCTTTTAATATAAAATTTAAATTTTCTCTGTTGTAAGTGTCAAAAATATTTTGTCTTGTGGAGATATCATTTTGAAAACTCTAGATGAAATTAAAGAAGAGATAAGAAAGCATAGAAAAAATTTTGATGAGAAGCTTATAGAAAAAGCCTATCATTTTGCTCAAAAAAAACATGAAGGTCAATTTAGAAAAAGTGGAGAACCTTTTTTTAGTCATCCTACCGAAGTAGCTTATATTCTTGCTCAAAGGAAAATGGATACAGAAACTATAGCGGCAGGTCTTCTTCACGATGTTTTAGAAGATACCAATACAACTTATGAGGAACTTGAAAGAGAATTTGGAAAGGAAATCGCTTTTTTAGTTGAAGGAGTGACTAAGCTTCACAAGTATCACTTTAAAAGTAAGGAAGAGCACAAAGCTGAAAGTTTTAGAAAGATGCTTTTATCTATGGCTCAGGATATTCGGGTTTTAATTATAAAACTTGCGGATCGCTTGCATAATATGAGAACTTTAGAATTTATGAGAAAAGAGAAGCAAAAGGAAATTGCTTATGAAACCTTAAATATTTATGCCCCTTTAGCTGGAAGACTTGGAATGTACGGAATAAAAAATGAACTAGAGGATTTATCTTTAAAGTATTTAAATCCGGATATTTACGAAAAAATAAAAGCTTTAAGAGATGAAAAAATAAAAAAAGTTTTACCTTATTTTGAAGAAATAATTAAAAAAGTAAGAGAAAAGTTAAAAAGAAATAATGTTCCAGCGGAAATTACGTGGAGATTTAAACATATTTATGGCATTTATAGAAAAATGGTATTAAAAAATGTTCCTTTTGATGAGGTTTATGATATTATTGGTATTAGAGTTATAACAGATACTATAACAAACTGCTATATAACTTTAGGATTAATCCACTCTTTATATCCTCCGATTCCTGGGCGTCTTAAAGATTATATAGCTAATCCAAAAAGTAATTTATATCAATCTTTGCATACTACAGTTTTAGGTCCTAAAGGACAATTTATAGAATTTCAAATAAGAACTAAAAAGATGCATGAAGTAGCTGAAAACGGAATAGCTGCTCATTGGATTTATAAAGAAGGTAACAAAAGTTTACAAGAAGAACTTAAAAGATTTAATTGGCTAAAAGAACTTTTAAATATTATAAAGGAAGAAAAAAATCCAAAGGAATTTTTTAATCAAGTAACGTCCAATATATTTGATGATACAATTTATGTATTTACTCCAAAAGGAGATGTAATAGAACTTCCATATGGAGCCACAGCTTTGGATTTTGCTTTTGCTATTCATACTGAACTTGGTTTAAAATGTAAAGGTATAAAGGTTAATGGAAAGATTGTTCCCCTTGATTATACTCTTTCCTCTGGAGATAAAGTTGTTGTTTTAAAAGACAAAAATTATAAAGCTCATGCTAGCTGGCTTAGAATAGTTAAAACTTCAAAAGCTCGTCAAGCTATAAGAAGTTTTCTTAGAAAGCAGCAAGCTGAAAAAGCCATTGAATTTGCAAAAAAACTTTTAGAAAAACATCTTTCTTATCATAAACTTCATTTTTCAGACTTTCCTGAAGAGAATTTAGAAAATATTGCAAAGAAACTTGGATATGCAAAATTTGAAAGTCTTTTACTAGATTTGGGTTTAGGTAGAATTTCTTTAGAAAAAATTTTAAAAGAATTTTTACCAAGATCTGAAAAAGAGGATAAAAAAGAAGATAAAAAGGAATTATCTCAGGATAAACCTCTAGAAATAGAAGAAATAGATAATATAGTAGTTAAATTTTCCAAATGTTGCTATGTTCTTCCCGGAGATGAAATTGTAGGAGTTATAAAAACTGGAAATGCCATATTTTTGCATTTTCCGGATTGTCCAGTTGTAAAGCAAATAGAAGAAAAGGATCCAAATCGTATTATTAAGGTACGCTTAAAACCTTCTAATAAGCGTTATAAAGCAGTTTTGCGTGTCTTAGGTGCAGATCGCCCAGGTCTTCTTGCAGATATTACTCAAAATATTTCAAAAAAAGGAGTAAATATTATTATGTCTATTACAAAAACAAAATTTGGAAGTGCAGTTTTAGACTTTATTGTAGAAGTAAAAAATAAAGAGGAGCTTGAAAATTTAATTTCTAGTATAAAAAGTATAGAAGGTGTAAAAAACGTAAAAAGAATAAGAAGATATTTGGCAAAGGTGTAAATATTGAAGATTGATTTAAAAAATATAAAAGATATAAGTGTATATAAACTAAATGAAATTTATAAACTTCCCGTTTTAACCCTAATTATACTTTTTACTTTTTTAAGTTTTTCCTTTTTTAAGTACTATAATGCTTTGAATTTAAATAAGAACTTGAATTTTAAAAAAGAAATTTTAAGAATTTATAAAGGAAAAATAGAAGTGAAAGAAAAAAATATCCTTTCTTTAAAACGAGAATTTAATAATACCTTGAAAATACTAAACTCCATTTCTATATATTCTCCTAAAAATGCTATAGATCTTATAACATCTTATAAAAATATATTTGTCCTTGATTATAAATATAAAGTTTTGAGAAAAAAAGGTTTTTATAAAATAGCTAAAGGTAAAATTTCATTTTTATCAAATTATGATACATTGAAAAAATATTTGAGTTTTTTAAGAAAACATGGATTTTATCTTCTTGATATTACCTTGAAAAAATATAAATATAACCAAGACAATATTTCTTTGGTGTGCACCTTAAAGTTTGCCTTCTTAACAAAATCCTTTTAGGAAAATAAGGTAGGAAGATGGTTATAAAAAATGACTATGAATTTTTAGTTTTAGGAACGATTTTAGAATATCCAAGATATTTACCTACGGTAATAAATACTTTAAAGCCGGAAGATTTTGAACTAGAAATAAATAAAGTTTTATATGAGATTATAAGAGATATTGTTTCAAAATCCTCTTTTAAAAACATTCATATAGATTTAGTAACGGTTCTAGAAAAATTAAAAGAAAGAGGATATGAACACTTTGATGACTTAATTCCAAAATATATTTCCTATGCATGTGACAGTGAGGAAATTTTAGAAAAAGCTATAAAAAAAATTAAGGAAAACTCAGTTTTAAGAAAACTTTTAAAACTTTCAGATCAAATTAGAGAAAAAAGTTCCTCTTTATCTGCGGCAAATCTTTTAGAAGAGGTAGAAAAAGCTGTTTTAGAGATAACTTTATCTCAGACAGAAAATAAAATAAAAAAAGTTGGAGATGTTATTGATGAAATTATAGATGCTATATCAAAAAGAAGGGAGTATAGAGAAAGGACAACTATTGGAATTCCAACTGGATATAAAAAATTAGATTTATTAACAAGTGGATTTAGAGAAACAGATTTAATTATTATTGCAGCACGTCCATCTATGGGTAAAACTGCTTTTGCTTTATCTTTAATGTATAACATGGCAAAGGAAAATCATAGTGTTTTGTTTTTTTCTCTTGAAATGGGAATAGTTCAAATTGTGGAGCGTCTTTTAGCTCAAGCTTCAAAAGTTCCCTTAAAAAAAATAAGAGAAGGAAAGCTTAATGATAAAGAATTTGAGAATTTATTAAAAGCTGTAGAAGAACTTAGAAATCTTCCAATTTATATAGATGATACTGCCGGTTTAAATATTTTTGAAATTCGTTCTCGTGCAAGAAAGCAAAAGATAAAAACAGGAGTAGATATTATTTTTGTGGATTATCTTCAACTTATTAGAGGAACTGGAAGGTATGATTCCCGTCAACAAGAGGTTGCCGAGATTTCTGGTTCTTTAAAGACCTTAGCTAAAGAGCTTGAAATACCAGTTGTAGCTTTATCTCAACTTTCTCGTCAGGTAGAACAAAGAAGTAATAAACGCCCTCAACTTTCAGATTTAAGAGAAAGTGGAGCTATAGAGCAAGATGCAGATTTAGTTATGTTTATTCATAGAGAAGATTTTTATAAAAATGAACCTACTACGGAAACCGAAAGTATCGCTGAGATTCTTTTAGAAAAACATCGTAATGGCCCTACTGGAATAGTGAAACTTAGGTTTATAAAGCCTATAGCTCGTTTTGAAGATTTTGAGGAAAGTGATTTAATGGAAAGTGAAGAAGATATAGAAATTAAAAATTTATCTTTAGATGATTTAGAAAAAAATGAAACTTCCGAAGATATACCTATTGAAAATCCTCAATTTGAAGAAGTTTTTGAAGATGACATAGATATAGATTTGGGATTTTAAAAAAGAAATGTTTTTAAAGCTTTTTTCTCAAATTTATTTTGTAACTCTAAGTTTCTTACTACATATTTTCCCAAGATATCTGCTTCGAAATTACAAATATCTCCCATTTTTCTATATTGCAAATTTGTACTTTTATAAGTATGAGGGATAACAGCAACTTCAAAACTTTGTGAAGTTAAAGAGGCTACGGTTAGAGAAATTCCATCTATAGCAACTGAACCTTTATAAACTAAATATTTTTCAAAGTTTTTTGGAATATCATACTTAAAAATATAAAAATCCCCTTGTTTTTTTATATCTAAAATCTTTATAGTAGTGTCAACATGACCAAGGACAAAATGTCCATCTAGGCGGGAATTTATTTTTAAAGCCTTTTCCAAATTTACAAAATCTCCGGGTTTTAAAAATTTTAAATTAGTTTTTTCTAAAGTCTCAAAAGAAACTTCAAATTTTAATGGATTTATATTTATAACAGTTAAACATGCTCCATTTACACTAATACTACTTCCAAGTTTAATATCTTTTAAAAAAGTATCTTTTACTTTAATTTCTAAAGTATTTTTTGAAAGGGAAATAACTTTTCCAAGTTCTTCTATTATTCCTGTAAACATTTTAGAAACTACTTTCCATTAATTCTTCAATAGAAAAAACTGGACCTTCTTTACAACATCTTTTATATCCATTTTTCGTCTCTATAGTGCAACCTAGGCAAACTCCAATACCGCAAGCCATGTAGGTATCCAAAGAAAAGAAAATATCTTTTTTGTTAAGTTTCTTTCCAAGCTCAAAAATTGCCTTCATCATAGCCTTAGGTCCGCATACAAGCCAAGTGTAATCCAAGTAATTTTCTAAATCTTGGCTTACAAGGCCTTTTTTGCCAAAACTTCCATCTTCAGTGTAGTAAGTAGTATCAAGATTATATTTTTCAAGGAAATATCTTATTTCTAAATCTTTTTCAGTTCTTCCACCAAATAAAAGCTTTACTTTTTTTCCTAAATTTTTATAAACAACTCCGGCCCAAAAAATTCCTGCTATTCCTATGCCACCTGCTACTAAAAGAATTTTATCTTTTTTAGGATAAAAAGGATTTCCAAGAGGGTAGGTAATATCAAATTTAAAACTTTCTTTTATATCTTTTACAATTATAGAGCTTCCTCTTCCAAAATTTCTAATAAAAAGACCAATTTTATCGTCTTTTTGAAAAAGAATTCCAAAAGGTCTTTTTAAAAATGGATCAAAACTTTTTTTAAAGGTTGCTGTAAGCATACAAAATTGGCATGGCTTTACTTCTTTTTTTTCTTTTACTTTTAAAACTAAAAACGCATCTTTTTCGCTTAAAATTCTTTTTTCTTCTAAAACAGCTTCACACTGAGTAAACATAAAACTCTCCTAACTTAAGATTTAATTTTTGGTTTAATTTTCCCTTCTGCAAGTTCCATAATAGCATAAGCAGTTTTTTTATGAAGTTCTCCGTGAATATCTGCTATGAAAGTGTAGTTATCTACTTCAAAAAGATATCTTGCTCTTTTCGCACAAGTATGAACTGCAACATAATAATTTCCGGCATTTTTAACAGCTTTTTCTAAAGGTAATCTTTTTGACATAAGTATCCTCCCGATTTTTAGATATAAATAGAATTTGTATAAGATATTTTAAATCATTTTAAGAGAGAAAAAAAAGTATTAAAATTTAGTATAGATAAATAATATAGAGTTAAAAAACATTATGAAGAAAAAAGTTAGACTTTCTTTAGAAGAAATAAAAATTATAAAAGATATTATTAAAAAATATGATGAGAATGCGAAGGTAATTTTATTTGGAAGTCGGGTAGATTTAAACAAAAAGGGTGGGGACATTGACCTTCTTATTATTTCCAAAAAAATAGATTTAAAAAAAATTCTTGATATAAAAGCTGATTTTTTCATATATTTTGGAGACAGAAAAATAGACTTAATAGTCACAGATAATATAGAACAAAATTCTTTTTATAAGTTTGCTTTTCAAAGCGGAGTGGAGTTATGACAAGTATTGAGTTAGGAAAGCAAAATCTTAAAGAAAGCATGGAAAACTTAAATGAGATTTTGGATTTACTGCGTTATATTTTAAAGAAAATACAAACAGAAAATTTAATAGAGAAAATAGAAAATAAAGAATATTTTTTAAATTACGAAGAAAGAATTTTAATATCTTCTTTTTTTCAAAATTTTTCTTTGGCTGTAGATATATTGTTAAATAGAATTCTAAGGAGCCTAGATATTATTGAACAAGAAGATATTAGTAGGAAACTTGATATTGTTATAAGAGCAGAAAAAAGAGGTTTTGTTAAAGATTATAAGGAATTAATAAAATTAAAAGATTTAAGAAATAAAATTGCACATGAATATTTAAAACTTACTTATGAAAAAGAACTTTTAAAATTAGTTTTAGATTATATTCCCTTACTTTTTGATATATATAAAAAAGTACATGACTATGCAAAAAGATATAGATACATCTAAAAAATATATTTGAGATTTTTAAAACTTAAGAAGAGGTTCTTAGACCTTGGAATTAGACAATTTCTTAGAAAAATTTTTAAATGAACTAAGAAAAAATAATCTTTTTAGAGAAAATATAAAAGAAAATACTTTGAGCTTTATTATAAATGATTATCTTGGTTTAAGAAATAGAAAAGTACCTTTTAAAATTTTTAGCAAATTTAAAAAACTTTTTACTTCTTCAGCTTCGCCACTTTTGGGAGGATATTCTAATTTAAAAGAAGCTTTTTCTAATTATTTAAAATTTCTATATAAAAAAGAAGCTTTAATTTTTAACACCGGCTATAGTGCAAATCTTGGAGTATTATCTTCTTTAAAACATATAGATAATTTAGTTATTTTAGTCGATAAATTAGCTCATGCTTCTATCTATGATGGTATCTTACTTTCCAAAAAACCTTTTTATAGATTTTTTCATAATGATGTAAATCATCTTGAGGATTTGTTAAAAAAGTTAAGAAAAAAATATAAATATTTATATGTAATTACTGAAAGTATTTTTTCTATGGACGGGGATGTAGCTCCTATAAAGGATATTTTAGAACTTAAAGAAAAATATAATTTCACTCTTCATATTGATGAAGCTCACGCCTTTGGAATATATGGAAAAAACTCTCTTGGTATTTTTGAAAACTACAAGGAAAAAATAGATGTCATTACCATTACTTTTGGAAAAGCTCTTGGAAGTTTTGGAAGTGCAGTTTTAGCTTCCGAAAGGTTTATAAATTTTTTAATTAATACTTCTCGAAGTTATATATATTCTACTCATATCCCAGATATAAACGTTCTGATAAGCTATCTTAACTTTCTTTATATAAGAAAAACTCCTAGCTTAAAAAAAAGACTTTTTGAAAATATAATTTATTTTAGAGATACTTTAAAAAAGGCAGGTTTTATTCCACTATCTAATACTCCAATTCAACCTATTTTTATTGGAGAAAAAGATATAAAAGAAGTTTTGGAAAAAATAAAAAAAATGAAGGTTCAAATTTCCTTAATAAGATCTCCTACTGTTCCCAAAGGAAAGGAGCGTTTAAGAATATCTTTAAGAAGGGATCATACGAAAAAAGATATAGATATCTTAATAGAAAATTTAATATTTCTTTTAAAATAGAAAATAGGGGCCAGAAAAAGCCCCAGTATATATTATCTTTTGGACCATTGATAAGATGCTCTTGCTCCTCTTTGTCCGTATTTCTTTCTTTCTTTTTCTCTTGCGTCTCTTGTTAAAAGTCCAGCTTTTTTAAGAGCTGGTCTTAATTCTGGATTATATGCAAGTAAAGCCTTTGCAATTCCATATTTTAAAGCATCTGCTTGAGCAGCAACTCCGCCACCTTTTAAAGTGGCCCAAACATCAAACTTTCCTAAAGTATCTGTTACTTCAAAAGGACGATTTATAATTTGTAAAAGAGTATCTCTTGCAAAATATTCTTTTGCATCTCTTTCTTTTCCATTAACAGTTTTTACAGTAATTTTTCCAGTTCCACCTGGAAAGATCCAAACTCTTGCTACAGCTTCTTTTCTTCTTCCAGTTCCATAATATTTTTCCTTCGCCATTGGTTCCCCCTACTACTCTTCAATTTCAAGTGGTTTTAAATTTTGAGCTTTGTGAGGATGCTCATTTCCAGCATATATTTTAAGTCTTTTAAGCATTCTTTTTCTTAGTTTATTTTTCGGAAGCATTCCTCTAACTGCTAAAAATAATACTTCTTCTGGTTTTCTTTCTAGTTTTTGTCTTAAGGTTTCTTCCTTTAAATGTCCAAAGTATCCAGTATGTCTGTAGTACATTTTCTTATCCAATTTTTTTCCAGTTACATGAATTTTATCTGCGTTAATAACTACTACAAAATCTCCATTATCCACATGGGGAGTATAAGTTACTTTATGTTTACCCATCAAAATTTTTGCAATTTGTGTAGCAAGTCTTCCCAAAGTTTTTCCAGCAGCATCTACTATATACCAATTTCTTTTTACATCTTCTTTCCTAAGCATAAAAGTTTTTTTCATCTTTCCCTCCTACTTTCTTTCAAGCTAAAATAGGTTTAAATTGTTTTAAAAATCTAATATCATTTTCAAAAAGAAGTCTAATATCGTCTATTCCATACTTTAACATAGCTAGTCTTTCTACACCCATACCAAATGCAAAACCTTGATATTTATTTACATCAATGTTTGCATTTTTAAGAACGTTTTCGTGAACCATACCACATCCAAGTACTTCAAGCCAACCTGTTCCTTTACAAACTCTGCAACCTTTACCATTACAGATAACACATCCAATATCTACTTCTGCACTTGGTTCTGTAAATGGGAAATAAGAAGGTCTAAATCTAACTTTTGTATTTTCTCCAAAAAATTCTTTTAAAAATAAATCCAAAATTCCCATAAGGTCAGTAAAAGTAACTTTTTCGTCAATTAAAAGACCTTCCACTTGATGAAACATAGGAGTATGAGTTGGATCTGAATCTCTTCTATATACCTTTCCAGGTGCAATAATTTGTATAGGAGGTTTTTGAGAAAGCATAGTTCTAACTTGAATGGGCGATGTATGAGTTCTAGGTAAAATTTCTTTTGTTATATAAAAAGTATCTTGCATTTCTCTTGCAGGATGTCCTTTTGGAATATTTAAAGCTTCAAAATTATAAAAATCAAGTTCTATTTCAGGGCCATCTGCTACAGCAAATCCCATATTTGTAAAAATTTCTACAATCCTATTTAAAGTTTTTGTTATAGGATGTAAACTACCAGCTTCAAACTCCTTAAATTTTACAGTTATGTCTGTATATTCTTTTTTTAACTTTTCCTCTTTTTCTATTTCCTTTAAAAGATTTTGATATTCTTTTAAAGTTTTTTCTACTTCTTGTTTTAATAAATTAATTTTTTGTCCAAATTCCTTTCTTTTTTCGGGAGGAACTTCCTTAATTTTTTTAAAAAGATTTGGAATAATTCCTTCTTTTCTTCCAAGATATCTAACTTTTACTTCCTCAAAAAATTTTTTAGCTTCTCTAAGTTCTTTTTCTTTTATCTTTTCTATTTCTTCTTTAAATTTATTTAAAATTCCATTTAAATCCATTTCTAGCCTCTTTTTAAGCTACTCCTAAGGCTTCTTTAGCTTTATTTACTAAAACTTCAAATTCTTTTGGATTATTTACAGCAAGTTCAGCAAGAATCTTTCTATCAAGTTCAATTCCAGCTTTTTTTAGTCCTTCAATAAACTTAGAATATTTTAATCCAAATTGTCTTGCTGCAATATTTATTCTTGTAATCCAAAGTCTTCTAAAATCCCTTTTTCTTTGTTTTCTATCTCTATAAGCATACATTAAAGATTTCATTACTTGAATTTTCATAGTTCTATAAAGCTTATGTTTAGAACCAAAATATCCTTTTGTAAGTTTTTTAAGCTTTTTCCTTCTTTGTCTTCTTGGACTATATTTAACTCTCATTTTTTCCTCCTTTTTGAATTCTTCCTAAAGCTTTCTAATAAATTTACATATAAGGTACTAACAATTTATAGTTTCTACCTTGTTGACCAGTTAAAATTTTAGCTTTTTTCAATCTTCTAAGTCTTTTTTTATCTTTTTTTCTATTTAGGTGGCTCTTTCCTGGGGACCAATGTTTTATCTTTCCTCTTGCAGTAATTTTTATTCTCTTAGCAGCACTTTTTTTTGTTTTCATCATGATAAATTTTCCTCCACTTTTTATATTCCTTTTGGAACTCAAATTATATTAAATTAAGCATGTGTTTTCAAGAAAACTAAAAAAGTTATATAACAAGTTTAAAACAGGTTTAACTTAAAAAATTTAAAACGGAAGTTATTTACATAAAATTCCAAAATGTATTAATACTATATAACTATATAATTTCAAATTCAGCTACATTTTCTTTGGCAAAACATACATTTTCTTCTTCGTCTACTATACCACGATAATGAACTTGCTTTTCCACCCTTTGAGGTTTTAATTTTTTTACAATATAATCAAAAGCTTTGAAAGCTGCTTCATGAGGACCACAGGTATATACATCAATTGCAGCATATCCATGTTCTGGCCAAGTATGGAAAGATAGGTGAGACTCAGAAATTACTACTACTCCGGTAGCTCCGAAGGGATGAAATTGGTGGTAATGAGAAGATAGTTTATTTAATTTTGCAAACTTAACTGCTCCTTCAAAAATATCTGCCATTTTTGTAGCAGATTTCAAAATTTCTGGATCACATCCGTAAAGGTCTGCTACAATGTGGACTCCCAATGTTTTTGCCATCTTTCTCCTACCTCCTTTCTAATTTTTAAAATAATCCTGTCTACTTCAAGCATGGCTAAAAATTAGCCTCCTGGAAATTTTTAATCTAAAAGCAATGTGATTATAATTCTTTTGAAAGGAAAGTCAAGAAGTATATAAGGATAAGGAAGAGAAATTAAACTAAAAGAGTTTTATAATTTCTGTATGTCACCTTAGAAGATGTTCCTTTTATTTTTCTAACATCTTTTAAGAATGTAAAATCAACTTCTGCTTTTTTTCTATTATCTTTTAAAAGTTTATCTAAATTTTTTAATTTTTCATCTATACTCTCTTTATATAGAGAAGAAAATATCTTTGCATATTTTGCTGCTAGGTAAATGTTTTCCCTCTCCTTATTTAAGGTCTCTTCTAAAGAGGAATATTTTTTGTTTAATTTTAAAATGACATGACTTCCTGGATAGTTTTTTGTATGAAACCAAATATCGTTTTTATCTCCCAAAATTTTTAAAATTTTTTGATTTCCTTTTTCATTTTTTCCTACAAAAATTAAACTTCCATCTTTAGTTTTAAAAATTAAAACATTTTCAAATTCTTCTTTATCTTTTTTTCTTTCCGTTTTCTTAAAAAGAATTTCTAAAAGTTTTTTGTTATACAAGTTTTCTTTAGCTAAATTCTTAAGAAAATATATGTAATTTTCTATTTGCGTTTTCTTTCTTACTAGGACTTCTTTTATTTTTTCTTGATTTTCTTTTTTTCTTTTTAATTTTTTATACTGCTTAAAAAAATTATCAAGATTATCTTTTAAAGAAAGAGAAGGATTTAAATTTATTTTTTGATTTTCCCCGCTTTCAAAATCAAGGACTTCAATTTCTTGATAGTGTTTATTTGGATCATACTTATATAAATTTGCTTTAATAAGTTCGGCTAACTTTAAATATTTTTCTGGATTTTCAATATTTTTTAAACTATTGATTTCCTCTTTAAGCTTTTGAAGTTTTTTTTCTAGATTTTTTATCTTTTGATTTAAAACATTTTCAACTTGTTTTTTAAAAGAATTTAAAAACTTTCTTTTTTCTGTCTCAAAATCTATATTTTTTTCTTTAGAAACATCAAAAAATATAGGAGGAAATTTATATTCTGAACCAACTTTAAGATTTCTTACTTGACTTTGGAAATCCCTTAACATATATAAAATTTTTCTATTTTCATCTAGGATAAAAAAATTACTATTTTTTCCAGTAATTTCAAAGATTAAGTAGTAGCTTTTTTGTTTTTGAGGACAAAAGAGTTTTAAAGCTAAAATCTTATCATCTTTTTTTAGTTTTCCATTTACTATTTTAAAACTTTTTATAGGCAAATTTACTTCTTCTAAGAGAGGTACTTTATCTTTTTCTAAAAGAAAAAGACCACTTGGACTATAGGAAAAACATAGAAAAGTATTTTTATCTATTTCTAAAGCTAGACCATTTGGAATCTTATAAATATTTTTTATACTTTTTCCAAAATATTTCTTTAAGTTATCAAAAATTGTTTTTAAATTTTCATATGTCATATCTTTTCCCCTATGATTTTGTTAAAATTTGTAAAATTTTCTCCAATATAAAAACAATATAATTTTTATAAGGAGCTTTTATTTGTTTTTTAAGGTATTTTTATTTCTTTTTACCTTTTTCTTTTTTTATGTAAGTTATATTCTAACAAGAGAAACTAAATTCCTATTTTCTACTTCTAATAATATTTTAGATAGAGTAAAACTTGCAAGTTTTCTTTTAACAGTAAGAGACGAATTTTTTTATAACTCTAAAAATACTTTCTTTCCTTTTCCTTATTTTAAGGATAATACTTTATTTATTAAGTATTCCTTTGAAGAGCCATTTACAGAAACATCGGAAAAAATTTGTATTTCTTATAAAACAAAAAATGGCTATATTTATAAGTATATTGATAAAGGGTGTGATGGAAGCTATAAAGCTTATAAACTTTTTAAAGGAAAGCTTTTAGATTTAGAAAGTATAGGAGAAGGTAAATACTACCTTTATGGAAAGTATAAAAATATAAATTTTAAAATTCTTCTTTTAAATCCATTTTAGGTTGTTTAGATAAAAAGGGGGATAACACCCCCCCACGTATTTATACTCCAACTTCAAATCTTACAAATCTTGTCACTTTAATATCTTTTCCAACTTTTTTGCTAACTTCTTTAATAAGTTTTTCTACTTTGATTTTATCGTCTCTAATATAAGGTTGTTTTAAGAGACATACTTCTTCGTAAAATTTAGAAAGTTTACCCTCTACGATCTTTGGAATAATATGTTCTGGTTTTCCTTGTCTTTTAACTTCTTCTGCGATAATTTCTCTTTCTTTATTTAAAACTTCTTCTGGAATATCCTCTGGAGATAAATACTCCGGTCTCATAGCTGCAATTTGTAAAGTTAAATCTTTTACTAAGTTTTGAACTTCCTCGTTTTGAAAAGCTTCTTCATCTGCTTCTACACCTAAAAGAACTCCAATTTTGCCTGGAGGATGTATATAAGTGAAGAATTTTTCATTTTCATTTTGACTATCAAATCTTGCAAATCTTCTAACTTGGATATTTTCTCCAATTCTTGCAATATATTCTTTTACAAATTCATCTACGGTTTTTCCTTCTTCAATTTTAGCTTCTTTTAATTTTTCACCTTCAGCAACCCCAGTATTTTTAAACGCTTCGTTTTTAGCTACAAATTCTGCAAGCTTTTTTGTAAGTTCTTTGAATAAATCATTTCTAGCTACAAAATCTGTTTCACAATTTACTTCTACTAAAACTCCCGTTTTTCTATCTTCAGAAACGAAATCAGCTACAAGTCCTTCTTTAGTCTCACGAGAAGCTTTTTTTTCTGCCTTTGCCATTCCTTTTTTTCTTAAAATCTCAACAGCTTTTTCTATATCTCCCTGAGCTTCTTCCAAAGCTTTTTTACAATCTACTACTCCAGCTCCAGTTATTTCTCTTAATTTTTTTATTAATTTCATATCTACAGCCATCTTTTTCCTCCTTTAGAAGCTAAAATCTTCTTGAGCTTCAGCTTCTTCTTTTTGAGCAAGTTCTTTTTGTTCTCGAATTCTTTTTCCTTCTAAAACTGCGTCTGCGAGTCTTGAAGTTATAAGCCTAATAGCTCTAATAGCATCATCATTTGCTGGAATTGGTAAATCTACAAGTTCAGGATCTGCATTTGTATCTACCATAGCTACAATTGGAACACCTTTTTTATTAGCTTCTTTTACAGCTATATCTTCTCTAACGATATCTACAATAAAAATAGCATCTGGAAGCTTTTTCATATTTTCAATTCCGCCTAAAATCTCTTGGAGTTTTGCAAGTTTCTTTCTCATACGCGAAGCTTCTTTCTTTGGAAACTTATCTAAAATACCTTCTTCTTCCATTTTCTTTAAAACTTTAAGCTTAAAGATAGATTTTCTAATTGTTTGAAAATTAGTTAAAGTTCCTCCCAGCCATCTTTTTGCAATATATGGCATTCCACATCTTTGGGCTTCTTCTTTAATAATATCCTGGGCTTGTTTTTTAGTTCCAACAAAAAGAACTGTTCCTCCATTTGCCACTAAATCTACAATAAAGTCATAAGCTTTGTTAAAGTACTCTATAGTTTTTTGAAGGTCAATAATGTGAATTCCATTTCTGGTTGTAAAAATGAATTTTTTCATTTTGGGGTTCCATTTATCTTTTGGATGCCCAAAATGAACCCCAGCTTCCAAAAGCTCTTTCATAGTAATTCTAGGCTTGGGTTTTTGGGTTTGGGTTTCTTTGTTTTGGGTTTGTTCCTTTACTTCTGGATTTTGAACTTCTTTTTTCTCTTCCATAATATCCTCCTTTTTTTATGGTTTAGCCTCCCTAACCTTCATCCCGGAAAGGAACCCTAAAACAGGGCACCCCCTCTCCGGTCCGGTTAGGTGAGTTTTTGTAAGGGAAATTATAGCATTACAAAAATTAAGTTTCTGTCAAATTTAGTTAAAAATTTACTTATTTTTAAGATTTCTAAATTGATATTTAAAACTAATTAAAGCTAATCTACAATTAAGCAAACTCCACCTCTTCTTATATCTCCTGCTCCATCACTTAAAGTAACAGCTTGAACTCCACCGAAGTATAAATTTTTTTCTTTAAATAAGCTAACTTTAAATCCATGTTTCTCTATTTCAGAAATATACTCTAGGGGAATACCAGGTTCCATATAAACCGTATTTTCCTCAACATGAATTCTAGGAGCATCTATAGCTTCTTTTATATTTAATTTAAAAATTAAATAGTTTATTAAGACTTCAAAAATAGCACTTCGAATTCTTTTACTACCTGCACTTCCTAAAGCTAAAATAGGTAAATTTCCTTTTTTGACTATGCAGGGACACATCATAGATGGAAGGCGTTTGTAAGGTGAAATTTTAAAAAATCCAAAGGGATTTAGATCTTCTTCTCCAAGCATGTTATTTAACATTATTCCAGTTTCTGGAATTACAATTCCTGAACCCTCTCCATTTGTAGTGGTAATGCTAACAATGTTTCCTTCTTTATCTTTAATAGATATATGAGTAGTATTTCCCAGGGAGTTAAAAAGAAATTTTTTCTCATATTTTTCAAAGTAATTAAAAAGCTCCTTTATATTTTCCTTTTCTTCTTTTAAAAATTTATCTAAAACTTCCTTTCTAAACTCTTGAGAAATATACAAACTTTGAATAACTCCCAAAATATGTTTTAGACTCATAAAGTCTTTAGGTTTTAAATTAAGATTTTCAAAACATTTTAAAGATAAAGCTATTAAAATGCTTCCAATAGACGGAAAATTTGAAAGATAAATTTCATAATCTTTAAAATGAATTTTTATAGGTTCCTTTTCATAAACCTTGTAGTTTTTTAAATCTACTTTCCTGAGATTTCCACCTTCTTTCTCCATTATCTTTTCTATTTTATCTGCAATATCTCCTTTATAAAAAATTTCGTCTTCATATTTTTCAAAGATTTCCAAAGTATTTGCGTAATCTTCATTTCTAAATAAAGTATTTTCATCTATAAGTTTTCCATTTGGAGCAAAAATTTTTCTTGCTTCCTTACTGAAAGTATAAATAGGTTCTAAAAGTTTTAAAAAGTACGCCTGTAAAGGTTCCAAGTAAATTCCATTTAATGCATAATCTTTAGCTACTTTCTTTAGTTCTTTGAAAGGTAAAGTAGCATAATTTTTATATAAATAAAAAAGCCCCTTAACAAGACCTGGAATTGCGACTGAAGCTGCTCCAATATAAAAAGTTTGTTTTGCACCTCCAAAATCTACTACTATACTATCTAAGTTTTCTGGTTTCGTTCTATATTTTGGAGCTTCTACAAAAAAATCTAAAAAAATTATTTTTTTTTCTTTTTTTAAATATATTAAAGCTAAGCCTCCTCCACCCAAGCTTGTTAAGGCTGGCTCTGCTAAAGGTGCTGCAAGAAGTGCACTTATAGCTGCATCTATAGCATTTCCACCTTTTTTTAAAGCATATACTGCTGCTTTTGCAGTTAGTTTTGAACCCGCGGCTATAATATGAGACATTTTTACAACCCTCTAAAATAAGTTTTTGATTTAAAATATAGAAAATATTTTTTTATTTGAAAAGAGCAAAAAAAATTGAAACATAGTCTATTTTGTAAAACTAAATAAAAAATATAATCATTTAGGTAAATCTTAAAAGATTTTAGGAGCTTTTTATTATGGAGAAAAGTTATCTTTTAGTTTCCATGGGAGGACCTAAAAAGGAAGAGGATTTAAAAGTTTTTTTAAAAAATATGTTTCTAGACGAACATATTATCCCTTATAATATAATTATAAGAAAATTACTTTCATTTTTTATATCTACTTTCCGTCCTAAAAAAGTTTTACCACACTATAAAAAAATAGGTTTGCCTTCCCCTATTATCCTTCAGACTTATGAGCAAGCAAAGGCATTAGAAAAATTTTTAAAAAAGAAAATAAATGTTGCTTTTTCTTATATAGATCCATATGTAAAAGATGTAATAAAAACTTTAAAAAAAAATATTTTTTTAATACCAATGTATCCTCACTATTCTTATTCTACCTTTCAAGCGGTTGTAGATGATGCAAAAAAACATAAGCTTTCCTTTCAAAATCTCTATGTTATAAAACCTTTTTATGATAAAGATTTTTTTATAAATTATTATCAAAGAAAAATAAAGGAGCTTTTAAAAGATATAAAGGGAGAAAGTTTAATTATATTTAGTGCTCATTCTATACCTTTGTACCTTGTAGAAAAATTTAAAGATCCTTATCCTCAGCAAGTAGAAAAAAGTGTTTATCTTATTATGAAAAATATAAATATTCCCTATGTTTTAGCCTATCAATCAAAGCTTGGTCCTGTTAAATGGCTTAAACCTTCGGTAGAGGAAATTTTAAAAAAATATAAGGGAAAATATAAAAATATAATTTTTGTTCCCATATCCTTTTTATGTGAGCACCTGGAAACTTTGTATGAGATCGATAAAGAGTATAAAGAACTTGCATACTCTTTGGGATATAAAAATATTTATAGGGTTCCAACACCTTATATTGATAAAGATTTTATAGAAAGTTTTACAAAATATATATCCGAGGAAAAAAATTATGAAAAAGTCTAAAAATAAAGAAAGACTTGATAAACTTCTTGTAGAAAAGGGTCTTGTAGAAAGCCGTCAAAAGGCTCAAAGTTTAATAATGGCAGGAAATGTTTTTGTAAATGGAGAAAAAATATTAAAACCATCTACTTTAGTGGATAAAAATGCAAAAATTGAGATAAAGGAAAACTTAAAATATGTTTCAAGAGGCGGTTTAAAATTAGAAGGAGCCTTAAAGGATTTTAATATAAATGTAAAAGATAAAATCTGTTTGGATGTTGGGGCTTCTACCGGTGGATTTACAGATGCTCTTTTAAAGCATGGAGCAAAGAAAGTTTTTTCTATAGATGTTGGAAAAAATCAGCTTCATTATTCTTTAAGAAATAATAAAAAAGTAAGTTTTATAGAAGAATTTAACGTTCGGTATATAGATGATAAAGATTATATAGAAATTTTTTTAGAGAAAAAGAAAAAATATAAAGAGGCTTTAAAAGAACTTTTAGAAAACAAAGGAAATATAGATTTTTTAGTTATGGACGTTTCTTTTATTTCTGTAACTAAGCTTTTAGATAAAGTTTTACCTTTTTTAAAAAAAGGTGGAGAATTTTTAATTTTAGTAAAGCCTCAATTTGAACTTAACTATAAAACGGTTTCTAAATATAAAGGTGTAATAAAAGATGAAAAAGAGCAAAAAAAAGCTTTAGAAAAAGTAAAAAATTTTCTCTTGTCTTTGCCTTTTTCCATTGATATACTTGGAGAAACAAAAAGTAAGATAAAAGGTCAAGATGGGAATCAAGAATACTTTATATGGGGGAAAATAAAATGAAAGTAGCTATAGTTTCTGCTATGCCGGAAGAACTAAAACCAGTTCTGGAGGTTGTAAATATAAAAAAAGAAGAAAAATTTGGAATTCCACAAAAATTTATAGAAGCAAAGTACAAAGATAATGATCTTGTTTTATGTGTAGGGGGTATTGGAAAAGTAAATGCAGCTATATCTACTACTCGTCTTATAGAAAAGTATAATCCAGATGTTCTTATAATGATAGGGGTGGCTGGAGCTTTAAATCCAAGTTTGAAAATAGGGGATATAGTTGTTGCAAAAGATGCGGTATATCATGATGTGGATGTTACACCTCTTGGATATAAAATAGGAGAAGTTCCAGAAACCGGCATTATTTGGAAAGGGGATGAAGATTTAGTAAAAGACTTTGAAAATATTTGCAAAGAAAATTTAAAAGATAAAAAGGTTTTAGTTGGAAGAATTGCATCTGGAGATCAGTTCGTAGCGAGCAAAGATAAAGCAAATTGGATAAGGGAAACATTCCAAGCAGATGCTATTGAAATGGAAAGTGCATCTTTTTATCACACTTTAAATCTTTATGGAAAGAAAGGCGTTGTTTTAAGAGCTATTTCGGATAGTGCGGATGAAGAAGCAAATATTGACTTTCCTACATTTTTAAATGAGGTTTCCCAAAAATTTAGAGATATAATTCTTTCTTATTTAGATAAGACATAAAAGGGGCTAAAGCCCCTTATTTAAAGGGTTTGTAATGCAAAGATATCTAAAAAATATAAAATCATCATATTTCTATGTTGGTTTTTTTATTTTTGTTTTTACTTTATCTATTTATTATCTTTTTACGAAAATATTGCCAAATTATTTTTATAACCAAAATTTAAAGGAGTATTGTCTAATTTTTGAAGATGTAAAAGATATAGTTCCTGGCACAAAAGTAAGTGTAGCTGGAGTAAAAGTAGGTTTTGTAAAAGAGATACGTCTTTTAAAAAACAAAGCTCAAGTTATTATAGCTATAGATAAAAATATAGATTTAACAAACAATACTCGAGCTTATCTTACTTCTGCCTCTCTTTTAGGCGGTTATTATATTTCCCTTGATATAAAACCTGGAAAAAAAATTTCAAGTAATGTGTGCCTTAATAATACATCTTCTTTGACAGTAGAGGATCTTATAAATCAAATCGGCCAGAATTTAAAAAAGGTAAATATTTCCAAAATAAATGAAATAATAAATAATACAAATACTTTGATTTTGGACATAAATAAATCCCAGAAAGAAATAAAATTATCTATAAATAAAACTTTAAAAAATATTAATGCAAATTTAAATCTAATTTCAAAAAAATTTTCAAAACTTATAGATAATACTAATATTGCTCTTATTTCTTTATCTAAAAAAACAAATTCTACATTATCTTCTTATGAAGATTTAGCCCGAACTTTAAGTTTCTCCATAAACGAAACAACTGCTCTTTTGAAACTAAATTTAGAGAATTTAAATTATCTTTTAAATGAAACTAAAAATGAAAAACTTTTAAAAGCTTTAAAGAAAAATCTAGACGAAAGTTATAAAGTTTTAAAAAATTTAAATGATATTTTAGTAAGAGTAAAAAATTCAAATGGAACCTTGTGGAAGCTTATAGAAGGAGATGAGCTTTATAAAAATATAGAAAGTTCTCTAGAAAACATTACTTATCTTGAGAAAAGGGTAAATAATTTTCTTTCAAAAAAGTATGAATTTAATAAAAAAATAATTTTTAGAGCAAATACAAATAAAAATTTTTCTTATGGATTTTCTAGTAGTTTAAAATTGAATAATAATGAAATTAGACTTGATTTTCTGGAAAAGGAAGATACTTTAAAATTTACTTTTTTGTTCTCTAGATATTTAAATCCTTATTTTTCTTTAGAAGCTGGATTTTATGAAAGTAAGCTTGCTTTAGGTTATAAGCTAACAAACAAGAAATATTTCTTTGAAAACTTTATTTTTCCTTATTTTGAAATAAATACTGGAAGAAAATTTAATTATTTTTCTATTTTTGTTGGAACAAGATATTTGTATGATAAACATACTTTGGAAGGATTTGCGGGGACAAGCGTTGATTTTTAATTTTCTGTGTTAAAATACTTTCAAGTTGATTTAATTAAAACTAAGAACAAAAGAAAAAGACTAGGAGCATCTAAAAGTGCAACAACCTAAAGTTCGTTTAGGAGAAATTCTTGTAAAACTTGGTTTTATTACAGAAGAGCATATTGAAGTTGCCTTAAAAATTCAAAAAATTCATAAAAAGAAACTTGGAGAAATTTTAAAAGAACTTGGATTTGTATCTCCAAGAGAATTGGCTTTAGCTTTAGCTTATCAAGCAAATTTACCATATATAAATCTAGAAGAGTACTATCCGAAAAAGGAAGCTTTGTTTTTACTTACAAAAAGAATTTCTAGTTTATATAATGCTCTTTGTGTGGATATTGATCCTAAAGAAAATAGTGTATTAGTTGTAATAGATGATCCTTATGATATTAGAAAACAAGCTACTATAAGAAGTTTATTAAAAAACTATAAAGTAAAATTTGCCATTTCTGAGCCGGAAGCTATAATTCGAGCTATAGAAATTTACTATACCTACTATACAAATCCATTAGATAAGCAATTTACCGAAGAAGTTTTAAAACCTGATCCAGATATAGAAAAAGTAGTAGATTTAATTTTAAATATGGCAATATACTATAACGCTTCAGATATTCATATAAATCCTCTTTCTAATATATCTTTCTTATTTTTAAGAATAGATGGAATTTTACAACCTATGACAGTTATACCTTACTCTTTGCATGGGCCGATAGTTTCAAAAATAAAGCTTATGGCTAATATGAATGTTGCAGAAAGAAGAATTCCTCAAGATGGATCATTTAGCTATTCGAGTTTAGGACAAAAAGTAGATGTTAGAGTATCTACCCTTCCAACGGCCTTTGGTGAAAAAGTTGTTATGAGAGTCCTTAAAAAGGATATCTCTAAACTTAACCTTGATTTTCTTGGTTTCTTGGAACCTCAGAAGCAGCTTCTTAGAAAAGCAATTAATTTATCTTTTGGAATGGTCATAGTTTCAGGTCCAACTGGTTCGGGGAAATCTACAACTTTATATTCTCTTTTAAGAAGTATTAATTATTTAAAGCGAAATGTAGTTACTGTAGAAGATCCAATAGAATATCGCTTTAATTTTATTTATCAAACGGAAATAAACACTGCAATTGGATATAAATTTTCTACAGCTTTAAAATATTTTATGCGTCAGGACCCAGATGTTATTTTACTTGGGGAAATTAGAGATGATGAAACTGCAAACACTGCCATAGAGGCAGCAAACACAGGTCATTTACTTTTATCAACTATTCATGCTAACTGCTCTGTTACAACTGTTCAAAGACTTTTAAATTTAGTTCGTGATAAGGATATGGCTTTATCGGTTTTAAAAGTAATCTCTGCTCAAAGACTTTTAAGAAAGCTTTGTCCTTTCTGTAAAGAAGAAGCAAAAGAAGATATTGAAATTTTAAAATCAAAGTATCCTACAGTTTTTGAACTTTTAAAAGAAGAACCAAAGGTGTATAGAGCAAAGGGTTGTGAAAGATGTGGGGGAAGAGGATATATTGGTAGAACGGTTTTAGCAGAAGTATTAGAGTTAGATGATAATTTAATTAATATGTTTTATCAAAATGCTTCCTTAGTAGATATCAAAAAGAAACTTGAAGAACAAAATTTTTTAGATATGTCAAAAGTTGCAGCTTACAAGATTCTTACCGGTGAAACCGATATAAATGAAGCCAAGCGGGTTCTTGGGGCAAATTTTGTGTGATAATAAAAGAAAATCTATTTCTCAAACCGTAACTCAAAGATTAAAATTAAAAAAACAAAGAAAAAAGTTTTTTAAATGTTCTTATACCTTAATAGAAATTGCAATTGTTCTTTTAATTCTTGGAATATTAATTTCTATCTTTTCTTCAACCTGGACAGCTTTTATTGCATATTACCATCAATTAAAATATGAAGAAAGAATAAAAAAAATAAAGTCAGAGCTTCTTTCTAACTCTTTAGATTTAGATGATTTTAATTTATTTTTAAGTTCTTCTCTTTTAAAAAAATATTATCCACAAAGTTATATGATATATTCTCAGGCTTTTTTAAAAACTTATCCTATGCCCTGCAATTATCAGATTGATAGTCCTAAAAATTTTGATGCAAGTTTTTTAAAATTAAAATATTTAAACCAAGATATAAATAATATTCTTTATATAGTTGTTCTAGATGGGAAAGGTAAGGTAAATAAAGATTTTAAATTTCTAGATGAAAACTATCTTGAGGTTAAAGATCCTAAACTTAAATTTTTTTATGTTACTTTGGATGATTTGAAATATAAATATTGTCCTTCAAAAAAAATATCAAATTACTATATAGATTGTGTAAAACCAAAAGAAATTATTAACTTTTATAAAGAAGCTTCTTTAAAAATAATATATCCTGCAAAATATACATACTTAAAATATTCTACTTTTAATACCGTTTACTCTTTATCTAAAAGTAAGAAAAATATAAATATAGCTTTATCTTCCCCTATAAATTCTTTTACATTTTTTCTTTATGATTCTTCGATGAACTTGATTGATAAAAGGAAAGAGTATTTAGCTTATCTAGATGAAAATTTGATTCCTGAAGATTATAATCTTACTTTAAAAGTGTCCTCTTTAGGAAAAAATCTATATAAAATTTCTTGGAAAATTGGAAATTTAAATATGAAAACATATAAATGCTTAATTGATTTTGGAGATGGAGAAAACATGTATATTCCAAATTGTGAAAAATATAGCTATCTTCTTCATAGATATAAATACGAAGGAAATTTTGAACTTAAATTTTTTATAAGTAATGGAGATAAAATTTTATATAATCAAACTTTATTATCTATTGAAAATTATAATCTTAAGCCGTATATAGATTTTTTTCAAAATAAGGAGCTTTTGGAATTTTTCATTTCAGATAATGCAGAAGATAAAGATATTTGTTATGTGTATTTAAATAGTAAGCTTTTTTTAAAATCAAATAACTGCAAACATATATCTTTGAAACTTACAAAATACGATTTTCCATGTAGTTTAAAGTTAGTTATTCTTGATAAAAACAAACAAAAAACTTCTTTATGTGATATTCTTAACTTGAAATAATTTTTAGAATCCTCCGCCTTTTCCAATAATTTTTCCAATTTGAGAGTAAATTGGATAAAATACAGCCATAATCATAGCTAAAGTAATAATACCTGTAAATGCAATTAGTAAAGGTTCTATTAATTTTGGAATAGTAGATAAAACTCTGTCAAGCTTTTCCTTATAAAAATTTGCAATAACTTCAAGTTGTTCATCTAAAGTACCTGTTTTTTCTCCTACCGCTACATATCTTAAAAAGAAAGGAGGAAACAAATTTGTAGCTCTAAAAGCTTCGGCTAAAGATTCTCCCTTATTTACCCTTTCATTAATTTCATTTATAGCTCTATAAAATACAGCATTATCTATAACTGAACGTAAAATAGCAAACATTTTTTCCATACTAGAACCTGATTTTAAAAGAGAAGACATAAAAGAAGCTATTAAAAAAAGATAGTACTCTTTTGTTAATCTTCCAATAATTGGGAGTTTCATTTTTATTTTATCTATTATATAAATAAGAAAATGATCCTTCCCATAGTGTCTCTTTATAAATTTTAAAAGAATTATAAAACCAAATATAAAACCTATTACTTTTAAAAAGTAAATTAAAATTAGCTCTCTTTGTTTAGAAAGCTTTAAAAGAAATAGCGTATAAGCTGGAAGCTCCAAACCTAAACTAGATAAAAATGTACTTATTTTGGGGATAACAACGTATATCCAAACAAATAAAGACGCAATTATTACAATCAAACTAATTATAGGGTATATTGATGCACTTTTAATTTGGGATTTAACATTTTCTATAAATTCAATTCTTTGAGATGCATAAATTAAGTTTTCAGCTAGATTACCTGTTTCTTCCCCAATTTCTGCAAAAGCAATTACAATAGGTGGAACAAACTTTAGTTTTTTTAAAGCTTGAGTAAAGGTCCCTCCAGAAGACAAAGTTTGAATAATTTCTCTAACCGCAGCTTTGCCTCGACGAGACTCTATTTCCTCTTGAATGGAGATAAGAAGTTCAAGTAAGGGTATACCTGCTTTAATACCTATTCCAACGGACTTTAAAAAGTCTGCAAGTTCCCGAGGTGACATATAGGGAGAAGGAGAAAATATGTATTTTATTAGGTAATATATAATCGAAGGTATTCTTATTAATCGTTCAGGAATTAAAGATAAAGCTGTAAGTCTTTCAATGGCATCAGCTTTATCTATAGCTTCTATAATACCTGATACAGTTTCTCCGCTTGGATCTGTAGCTCTGTAGTAATAATAAGCCATTTATTTTTACTCCTAAAAATAAAAAAAATTTTTTATGAATTTTAATATATTGCATTTAATATTTTTGTTTAATATATAAAATATTCTTTTAATTTTTCTAATATAAACTTGATATATTTTTTAAAAATATTATTTTAATATTTAGAGTAAATAAAAAAATATATTTAAAACTTAATTTAAGTTAGGTTTATATACTAATTTTTAATTGCCAAAATTTAAAAAAATAATATTTAAAAAGGAGGTTAAATAGCAAAATGCTTATTACTCGTCAATGGCAAATTAAAGAACTTCAAATTATAAAAACTTTAGTTTTTGAAAAATTTGGGGATGTTGAAAAACATGTGGAATTTAAAATTAAGGATCTTCAAAGATGGGGATTTGATTTAATGTTTGGATTAAAGGACGGAAAAGAGACTTTTTTTGCTGTGGAGAGTAAAGCAAAGAAAATAAATGAAGAATTTGAGTATGAAGGTGTTAAATATAAAATTAAGGAAGTTCTTGATAAACTTCCAAAAAATAAAAAGCTTATATGTTATATAGAAATTAGAGATGGGATAGCCTATTTAATTGGGGATCTAGTAGAGGAAAATGAGGAAGATATTCGTATTTTAGAAGTTCCTGCTGGAGAAGTTTTATTAACTTACTTTAAAAAACAAAAGCTTAATTATTTAATAGAAGCTATTAGAAATGTGGGTTTAGTAACAGAATTTATAAAACATAAAGGTGAGCAAGGTAAACCTTATGCATATCATGAACTTCCTCCCAAAGCTCGAGAATTTTTAAAAGAAGCAAAAAAGATTGCAAAAGAGACAGATTTTTATAGACTTTCTTTTGCTTACTTTGGGGAAAATAAAGATAAAAAACCAAGATATTGGTTTTCTTGGCTTGTACCTACAATATCTTTATTTGATTTAGGAATAGCGAAAAAAATAGATCAAAATATTGCCCTTTGGGATGTTAAATAATTATTTAAAAGGGAGGATATAAATGCTTATAGCTTATACTCCAGTTACATTTTATAAAAAAGAATTTTTAAGAGATGAAGATGGAAAACCTTATTTGCCGGGTTCTTTAGTAAGAGATGCAATAAAAACTGCCTCAATATTTTACTTTATAAAGAAGGATAAAGAGATTGAAAATAAAGTGAAAAAATATTTGCTTTCCGAAAAGTTAAAACTAGAAGAGGTTGTAGATACTATTGAAGATATAGTTTTTAAAAAACATCCTATTTTAGATGGTTTAGAAGTAGATGAGAAAATATATCTTCCCGAAGAGAAAATTAAGGAAGCAAATGTAGCTGTTTTTGATTTAAAAACAAAGGTTATAAAAGAATTTTTTAAAGCCGAAGTTTTTAAAGGAAGTGTAGATGTAAAGTTTTCTTCTCCTTATAAAGAAAAAATAAAGGCTGCCTGTCATTCTTTTTGTGAAGCTTTAGCAAGGATAGAGCATGAAATGCTTAAAGATCATCCTTTAGATATGTTTTATCAAGAACTTCTAAATCAAATAAAACATTTTGAAATTCCTTTGAGACTTGGTTTTTGGACTCGGGTAACATTTGGTGGAAATTTACTTTTCTTCTGGAAAATAAAAGAAGTAAGAGAATTTATTATGAAAAAATTAAAAGTTGATATCTTGCCTCGCTATATACTATTCATTCCTTCCGAAAATGCAACTTTAGGTTGGTCAGAAATTAAATAAGGGGGGAAATCCCCCTTTTGTCTTTAATTTCGTTTCTTTAAAACGTCCTTTAATTTGTTTCTTCAGTGTTTTTTCAAAAATTAAATAATTTTTTTAAAAAAATTAAATAATTGTGCGAAAATTATTTATTGTTTATCTTCTTTTCATGGAGGGAATTATGAAAAGCTCAAGAAGTTTTTCTTTTTGGTTTATTTTTTCTGCGAGTATATCAATAATAGTTTTCTTCCTTGTAGGTTTTATAACTTATTTTGTAATTAAAAATATTTTATTTGAAAATCAAAAAAATAAAGCAAAAAATTTGACTCAACTTGCATATTCTGTAGCTAACTACTATTACAAAGAGTATAAAATGAATCATCTAACAGAAACTGAAGCTAAAAGAAAGGCAGAGAAAATTATAAAAAATTTAAATTATGGAAATAATCAAGGTATTTTTCTTTTTTATAAAAATACAAAAAATAAAGATTTTCAAAAACTTTATAAAAATATAAAGAAAAGTAAAGTTTCTGAAAGTTTTTATAAAAATATATATGGAAAAGAATTTAAGCCTTGGAATTTTGTAATTGGAACTAGTATTTCAAACAAAACCTATTTTCTCCAGAAAGAAGATTTAAAAAGAAAAATATTTTATATTATATTTTTTAGTATACTATTTGTGGTTCTAATAAATCTTATTCTTATAACTCTTTTAAAAAGAAATTTAGAAAAAGAGCTTCACAGTTTAGAAAAAACTTTAGAAAAAGTTACAAATGGAAATTTAAAAGTTCGTTTAAGGGAAGGAAGCGATGAAATAGGAAGGATTGGAAAGATCATTAATGAATTTTTGGAAAAATTAAATATTATCTTAGATAGTATTTCTCAAACTGCTTTAGAGATATCAAAGGGAAATTTAAATGTAAAACTTAATGAAAATATTTTTAAAGGAGATTTTAAAAAATTAAAGGCAGCGTTAGAGAAAATAATAAATGTTAATAAAACAATTTTAGAAGATATAAAATCTATATCAAATAAAATCTCACAAGGAAATATCAATATAACCTTAAAAGATGATATTTTTCAAGGAGACTTAAAAACCTTAAAGGTATCTTTGGAAAATATTATAGAAAACTTAAAAAAAATAGTAAGTTTTGTAGAAGAGCTTTCAAAAGATTTGCAAAAATTTGAATTTAAAACTTACGATGAAAATATACTTCCTGGAGATTTAAAATCTATTGTGAAAAATATAAATCTTGCTACAAATAAGATTCTAAAGACTTTAGA
>JAMOTM010000003.1 GCA_027002265.1 Aquificota bacterium
TTTACACCTCTTTACTTATAATAGATGCTTTATGTTTTTTTGTTTCTCTTTCAAAGAATTTTATTTCTTTTTGTATTAAATTATTTATATTTTCGCTTAATATATTTATTTTAAGTTGCTTTTCTTTAAGAAGCCTTAATTTTTGTTTGTCCAAAGAAACTTTACTATTTTCTTTTTTTATTTTTTCCAAATATTCATTTAATTTCAAAAAATCTTTATAAAGTTTTTCAATTTCCTTTAAAAATTCATGTGGCTTTTCAAAATCTTTTTTAAGAATCTTAACTAAGATTTTTTCTAAATTTTCAAAAAGCTCCAAAGATAACTCTAAAATATCCTTATTCTCCATCTACTTCCTCAAATTTTTTAAGATATTTTTCCCAAATTTTTATTTTTCCTTTATATTCAAAACCATACTTTTTATAAAAGTTTTTAGCCTTTTCATTTTTTTCTCCTACCCATAGACCTACACATTTTTTTCCACTTTTTCTTAAATATTCTAATGCTGTTTCAAAAAGTTTTTTTCCAATTCCTAAACCTTGATATTTTGGAGATACGACAAATTCGTGAATTTCACCTCTATCCTTTGTCCAATTTTTATCTGCACAAATAAAACCTATTATTTCATCATTAAGTTTTGCAACAAAAAATCCTTCTTTATCTTGTTTATAAAGCCAGTTTAAATATTTTAAAATATTTTCATAACCTTCCTCTGCATAATCTTTCAAATCTCTATAAGCTTCTTCATAAACTTTTATGAGTTTTTCAAAATCTTTTTTTCTTACCTTTTCTATTTTTAGTTTATTTACTAAAGAGCTTTTCAAAAGTTTTGATTCCATCTTTAAGTTCCCTTAAAGATAATTTTTCATATTTTGTATGAGCATATCTTAAATTACCTAAACCAAAAACTAAAGGTTTCTTTTTTAAATTATAGTAAGCATGAGCATTTGTCCAGGAGCGACAAATTCCTTGTTTAAAACTCTTAAAATTTATAGGAAAATCTTTTATATTTATTTTAAAACCTTCATCATATTCCTTAAAAAACTTTTTAAAGTTAGAAAGACCTTCTTTTTCTAAAATATAAAAAAAGAAATTTTTTTTAATCTTCCACGAAGTAAGAATTTCAAATCTTAAATAAACTTTTTCTGGATGATTATAAATATTTCTATGTCCTCCTAAAAAGGAAATAATATTTAAGTGAGCATATTTATCAATTCTTTTTAGTTTTTTTACAAAATTTTTAAAAATATCTAGGATTTTCAAAGCTTCTTTTATGGAGTCCTTTTTAGGAATATATGCACCATGAGTACTTTCCCCAAAAAGTTCTATTTCAAATTCAAAAGCTCCTAAATTTTTATTCCAAACTTCTAAATTAGTAGGCTCAAAAACTAAAATATATTTTTCCTTTGGATTTAAAAGATAGGGTGCTTTACCCTCTTCTTCTTCATCAAAAGGAAAAAATAAACTATATTTTTTCAAATTTATCTTACTTCTTTTTAAAAGATTCAAAAGAGCAAAAACATTTCCAAGATTATCACTAACTCCGCTTCCATAAAAAATGCCATCTTTATAAAAAACTTTTTTTAAAGGACCTACAATATCTATATGAGCATCAAGTAGAACTTTTTTTTCTTTGGAAGGAATATAAATATATTTTTGTGTTTTTATATAAAAAATGCCTTTTGATTTTAATAAGTTTTCAATAAACTTTATTCTTCCATTTAAGTTTAAAGAAACAAATTGAAGAAAATCTTGAATCATTCTGAAAATCCTTAATATTTTGATTTTCATAATAGTATAACACAAGAAAATAGCTGTTATCCCTTGACATAAAAAAACTTTCCCCTATATTTATATTAGACGTGTTGGCACCCAGCTACAGAGAGTGCCAACAAGAAAACTAGGAGGGGGTAAACATGAAATTAAAACCACTTTATGACAGAGTAGTTGTAAAAAAAATAGAAATTGAAAATGCAACTCCGGGTGGAATTATCTTACCGGATTCTGCGAAGGAAGAATCTCAATTTGCAGAAGTTGTTGCAGTAGGTGAAGGAAAACTTTTAGAAAATGGACAAATTGTTCCTTTAAAAGTAAAGGAAGGACAAAAAGTATTAATCTCTAAATATGCTGGAAGCGATGTAGAAATCAACGGAGAAGAATACACCATTTTAAAAGAAGAAGATATTTTAGCTATCGTAGAAGACTAATTTTCTTAGACCCGTAGATTAAAGTCTACGGGACTTTAAAAACTTAAAAAATCTTATTAGGAGGTGTGAAAATGGCAGGAAAAGAAATTCTCTTTTCAGATACAGCTAGACAAAAAGTAAAAGCAGGTGTAGATAAACTTGCAAATGCAGTAAAAGTTACTATGGGACCAGGTGGTAGAAACGTAGTTATCGAAAGAAAATTTGGATCCCCACTTGTAACAAAAGATGGGGTTACTGTTGCTAAAGAAATTGAACTTAAAGATCCAGTAGAAAATATTGGAGCTCAACTTGTAAAGGAAGTAGCTCAAAAAACTGCTGATCAAGCCGGAGATGGTACAACTACAGCTACTGTACTTGCTCAAAGCATTTTTAATGAAGGTTTAAGATTTGTAACTGCAGGAGCTAATGCAATTGATCTTAAAAGAGGTGTGGACAAAGCTGTAAAGGAAATTGTAGAAGAACTTAAAAAAATTGCTAAACCAGTAAAAGATAAAAGAGAAATTGAACAAGTAGCTACTATTTCTGCAAACTATGATAGAGAAATTGGAAAAGTAATCGCTGATGCAATGGAAAAAGTTGGAAAAGAAGGTGTTATTACTGTAGAAGAATCTAAAACAATGGATACAACTTTAGAATTCGTGGAAGGTATGCAATTTGATAGAGGATATTTATCTCCATACTTTGTAACTGATCCAGAAAAAATGGAATGTGTTCTTGAAAATCCATACATTTTAATTACAAACAAAAAGATTTCTAACATTAAGGAAATTTTAAAAGTACTTGAACAAGTGGCTCAAGAAAATAGACCTCTTTTAATCATTGCAGAAGACGTAGAGGGAGAAGCTCTTGCGACTTTAGTAATTAACAAATTAAGAGGAACATTGCAAGTATGTGCTGTAAAAGCTCCAGGATTTGGTGAAAGAAGAAAAGCTATGCTTCAAGATATTGCAGTACTTACTGGTGGACAAGCTATTTTAGATGATTTAGGAATCAAATTAGAAAACGTAACAAAAGATATGCTTGGACAAGCTGAAAAAGTTGTAGTTGATAAAGAAAATACAACTATAATTGGTGGAAAAGGAAGTAGAGAAGAAATAGAAAAAAGAATTAAACAAATTAAAGCTGAACTTGAAAAAGCTACTTCTGAATACGACAAAGAAAAACTCCAAGAAAGACTTGCTAAATTAACTGGTGGAGTTGCAATTATTAAAGTTGGAGCTGCTACCGAAGCTGAACTTAAAGAAAAGAAAGCAAGAGTAGAAGACGCTCTTCATGCTACAAGAGCTGCAGTAGAAGAAGGAATTGTAGCAGGTGGTGGTACAGCTTTAATTGCAGCAGCATTAAAAGCAATTGATAGAGCTTTAGAAAAAGCTGAAAACGATGATGAAAAACAAGGGGTTAAGATTGTAGAAAGAGCAGTAAAAGCTCCAGCAAGACAAATTGCAGATAACGCAGGATATGTTGGAGAAGTAGTAGTAGAAAAAGTAAAAGAGCTCATTAAAGAAAAAGGTCCTGAATGGGGCTTTAACGCAAAAACTGGAAAATATGAAAACTTAATTGAAGCTGGAGTAATTGATCCAGTTAAAGTAACAAGAACAGCTTTACAAAATGCAGCATCTGTATCTGGACTCTTATTAACAACAGAGGCTACAATTACCGAAATTCCTGAAAAAGAAGAAAAAGGCGCAGGAATGCCACCAGCTCCAGAATTTTAAGATAGATTAGGCCGCCCGGAAATGGGCGGCCTTTTTATTTTTAATACTTATAATTTCAGTGAAAACTTCCTCTTTTAATACCTTAAAAAAGAATATCTAAACTTACTTTAATGAGGTTTCTTTTTAGAGCTTCTAAAATCTTCAAAATCTTTTAACTCTTCCAGCTCAAATTCACTTTCCTCAATTTCTTCAAAATTACCTAAATAGTTTGAAAGTTCCAAAGCTTCTTCAAAAGATATTCCTTCTTTTTCAAAAAGTTTTCTAGAAACATAAATAGGTGCCTCTGCTCTCACGGCTATGTTTAAGGCATCTGACGGACGAGAATCTAAATAAATTATTTCTCCATCTCTTTCAAGTTCAATTAAAGCTAAATAGGTACTATTTTCCATCCCATATATAATTACCCTATTTACCTTAGTATTTGTAAGTTCACATAAATTTAAAAATAAATCATAAGGAAGCGGTCTTGGAGGAATCCCTTGTAAAAGAGCAATTTCTAACATATCAGCTTCCCAAAGACCTATCCAAATTGGAAGAGCATATTTATATTTTTTATTTCCTAAAATTACAATTGCATTTTTTTCATTTGGATTTAAAAAGATGTTAATTTTATCCACTTCTATTAAGTCATCAAGCTCGTAATTAAACATTTAAGACCCCCTTTAAATAATATGGATAAGCTTCTTTTATTTTTACATTTACAGTATCAAAATCTAAATTTTTTTCACTTTCAAAAATTACAATTTTATTTTGTGGATTTCTACCTTCATAAAGATATTTTTCACCTTTCTTTTCTTTTTTAGTAATTAAAACTTCTGTGTTTTTTTCCAGAAAAGTTTTATTTTTTTCTAAAGCCGATCTCATTAGAAAAGAATTTAAAGTTTGAAGGCGTTTAATTTTTTCATCTTTTGGGACATTATCCTTTAAAAAAGTTGCCGCATAAGTAAAAGGACGAGGATTATAAGCAAAAACAAAACCTTGGTCATATTTAACTTTTTTTACAAGCTCTAAAGTTTCTTCAAAATCTTTTTTTGTTTCTTCCGGAAACCCCACTATAAAGTCTCCACTTATAGCAACATTAGGCAAAATTTCTTTTAAGTAATTTATTTTTTCTAAATACTCTTCCTTTGTATATCCTCTTCTCATAAGCTTTAAAATCTTATTACTTCCACTTTGGGGTGGAAGATGAATATAAGGCATAACTATATCTTTTAAATCTTTTAAAGTATCCACAAGATCTTTAGAGAAACCCGCCGGATGAGAAGTTACAAAACGAATTCTTTTTATACCTTTATTAAAAACATGTTCTGAAACTTTTTTTAAAACATCTTTTAGCTCATATCCCGTTTCAGGACACTTATAAAAGTCTATATTTTGTCCAAGAAGTTGAATTTCTTTTATATAAGGATATTTTTCTAAAGTTTTATCTATTTCTTTTATTATTAGAGAAAAAGGTTTACTTCTTTCTCTACCTCTTACAAAAGGGACTATACAATAAGTACAAAACCTATTACAGCCAATTTGAATGGTAATATAACTTATAGGACCTTTTGGAGGGGAAGGATAAAAGGCCAGTTTATTTTCTTCTAAAGAATATTTATTCCAAACTTCAAAAACCCTTTTTCCTTCCTTTACTTTTTCAAGATAAAGAGGTAGAAGATGATAATTAAAGGTCCCTATAACTATATCTACGTAAGGCATTTCTTCAAAAATTTTACGTCTAAGTCTTTGAGGAACGCATCCAAATATACCTAAAATAGCACCTCTTTCTTTTTTTAACTTTTTACATTGACCCAAAAAAGATAAAGCTTTATTTTCAGGTTTCTCCCTAACGGTGCAAGTATCAACTAAAATTAAATCTGCTTCATTTACATTTTTAACTTCTTTTAAACCCAAGCTTTCTAGAATAGCTTTTACTTTTAAACTATCATATTCATTCATTTGGCATCCAAAAACTTTAATAAAAAATGTTTTCATTTTAAGTTCCCTATAAGGTAATTTAAAATATCCATTTTTGTTATAAATAAAGAAACAAAAATTAAATATAAAAGAGCAATTTAATCATGAGAAAAATAAACAACATTTTAAGAAAAATATATGAATATATTAAACAAATTCAAGACGATGATATTTCCATATATGCTGCATCCTTGAGTTTCTATACTATATTTTCCTTAGTACCTTTAATATTTGTATTTTTTACTATATTTTTAAATTTACCAGCTTTTCAAGTATATTATGAAAAAGTAAAAAATCTTATACTTTCTAATCTTTTACCAGCTCATCAAAAAGAAGCAGAGGTATATTTATATAATTTTTTGAAAGGTATAGATAATTTAGGTGCTTTAAGCGTTAGCTTCATTATTATTACTTCTATACTATTTTTTCACAACTTTGAACATATTGTAAGTAAAATAGTAGCATCAAGAAAAAGAAACTTAGTAGAAACTTTTACTACCTATTGGACCTTAATTACTTTATCCCCCTTAGGAATAAGTTTATCTTTTTATTTTTCCTCTTTTTTTAGCTCCAAAATAAAGTTATCTTTTTATAATTACCTAGTATCTTTTTTGTTTACCTGGGGCGTATTTTTCGTAATGTATTTAGTGGCCGCAGGTAAATCCTTAAGATTAAAATATATATTTTTAGTATCTCTTTTTACATCTATATTATGGTACATAGGTAAAATTTTATTTATAGCTTACGCTGTTCATAACAAGGCTTACACCACTATATATGGTTCCTTTTCTATTATCTTCTTTTTCTTTATATGGATATATATATCCTGGTATATATACTTGTATGGTTTAAAAATTGCATATATTTTATCTAAAAAAGAACTTTACAAATAATGTTTTTGAAAGGAGAAGAAGATGAAAGTTGTTGGAGGAAAATATAAAGGCAGGGAAATAAAAAGCATTTCAAAAAATAAAGATAAAGAAGGTATACTTCGTCCTACTATGGAAAAAGTGAGAAAAGCTTTTTTTGATATCTTAAGTGATACTATTGAAGATGCTTACTTTTTAGATTTATTTGCCGGAACTGGAGCTATGGGAATAGAAGCTTTATCAAGAGGAGCTAAAAAAGTTGTTTTTGTTGAAAAAGATAAAAAATTTGTACGCTTAATAGAAGAAAATTTAAAAGCTTTAAATATTCCGGAAGATAAATATGAAATATTAAATATGGATTATAAAGATGCTTTAGAATATCTTTCAAAAAGAGGAGATAAATTTGATTTTATATATTGCGATCCACCTTACGACAGAAAATATTATGAAGATGTCATAAAACTTGTTAGGAAATGTGAGCTTTTAAATAAATATGGAATTTTAACTTTAGAAGATAGAAAAAAAAGACCGGTTATGGCAGATTATAAAAAAGATGTAGTTGAAACCCGAGAATATGGAGCCACTCGACTTATGTTTTTAAATTTTGATAAGAAAGAAGATTTTGAATAGCTTATATTTTAAAAAGAGAGGATTAAATTGAAAAAATATGAGGAAATTTACCATCCAAGTGTTCTTTTAAAAGAAAGTATAGAGGGATTAAAAATAGATAAAGCAAAACTTGGACTTGATTGCACTCTAGGAGGTGCAGGTCATACGGTAGCTTTTTTAAAAGCAAACCCACATTTAAAAATGATAGCTTTAGATCAGGATGAAGATGTTATAGAAATTGCAAAAAAGAGATTAGAAAAAGAAAATTTATTAGATAGGGTATCTATATATTATGCAAATTTTAAAGACTTTGATTTAGTCTTAAAAGAAGAAAAAGTAGATAAAGTAGACTTTATTTTTTTTGATTTGGGAGTTTCTCACTTTCAACTTCGTTCAGATAGAGGATTTTCTTTTTGGGAGGATATGCCTTTAGATATGCGGATGGATAAAAATCTTAAAAAAAATGCCTCAGATATAGTAAATACTTATAAAGAAAAAGATTTAATAAAAATTTTTAAAGAATACGGAGAAGAAAAATATGCTCCCTTAATAGCTAAAGAAATTATAAGATATAGAGGAAAAAAGAAAATAGAAAGCACCTTAGAGCTTTCCAAAATTATAGAAAAGGTTTATCTTTCAAAATATTTAAAGAAAAAAAATATAAGTGAGAAGGATCTAGAAAAATATAAAGACAAATATAAGAAAATATTTGGAAAACATCCCTCTACACGAGTTTTTCAAGCACTTAGAATAGAAGTAAATAAGGAGTTTGATTCTTTAAAAGAAGCATTAAATAAGGTTTCAAACCATTTAAGTCCAGGAGGTAGGCTTGGTATTATAACTTTTCATTCTTTAGAAGATAAAATAGTAAAAAACACTTTAAAGGGTATTAAAGATTTAAAACTTATAGATATATACTATCCTTCCAAGGAAGAAATAGAAAAAAATATTGCCTCAAGAAGTGCAAAGTTGAGAATTTATGAAAAAATATAAAACTTGAAATATAATGAAAGTGATATAATTTCTTTATGTATTTAAATTATTTAAAAAAATAAAAAGGAGGACATTAACTTGGCTATAAAAAAACTTACTCAAGTAAAAGAACTTTTAAAAAAACAACAAGAAATTTTAAGGAATCCCGAAATAAGCTCTGAAGAAAGAGAAAATATTTCCAAAGAATTAACTTCAACTTTATCAAATTTTATAGATTTTTTAAAACAAAATCCAAGTATTGTTCATGAATATCCAGATCTAATAAATGATATACAAAGACTTGCATCTGAAAATAAGGCTTTACTTGAAAAAAAAGGATAGTAGTTATTTAAAAATTAAAACTTTAGGAGTATTATTTTCTGGGTAACGAATGAAATCTTTTTTTAAAATATTATCATAAAGTTTTATTTTGTTTTTATTTTCTCTAAGTAAATTTATTTTTTGCTCTAGTATTAAATTTTTTTCCTTCCAATAATTTAATTCTTTCTCAAGTTTTTGTTGAATTTTTAAAAGAGAACTTATATCCGCTTTTTTCATACTTTCTGTATTTACCTTATAAAGAATACCTAATAAAATAGTAAGGAAGAAAATTAAAAGAAACTTAACGTCATTTAAAAGAGCTAAAAATTTATCTAACATAACTTTAATCCAGAAGTTTTATTCTTCTAAATCTATTAAACCTCGTTTTATAAGTTCTTCTTTATAGTATTTATCATAAAGAGCTTTCCATTCTGGAGTTCCTTCATAGATTGGCTTAGAGTGAGAAGCTATTCTTCTCTTTACAGTTTCTATAATTTTTCTATTTTCGTTTGCTACCCAAAGTAAAATGTTAAATATTTTAAGTCTAAGCTCAGGTCTATCTATTGTGTAATCTACATTTTCATCTTCATCTATCATTTTCATTATTTTATTTGCAAGATAATTTGCTTTTGTTCTTCCAAAAGGTTTTTCAATAACTATACCTTCTTTTTTTGAAAGCTCATCTAAAATTCGTCTCCTTGCATCTCTAACAGAAATTCCCACAAAATCTATTTCGGACAAATTTTGTTCTATAATTTCATCAACTTTTCTTTCAAGCTCTTTTTCTTTTTTATATTCATCCAAAAGAAGCTTGAAAAGTTTTTCTTTAAATTCTTCAGGTTTATCTAAAATAAGATAATTGTTCTCCGTAAGCTCCTTATAAATTTTTTCTGCAGCTATTTTTAAAAGTTTTTTTGGAAGCATTCAGATTTTCCTCCCAAAAATTTTTGAGCATAATTTAAAACTATTTTTTCTATTTCCGGAAATTTACTTTTAAGTTCAGGTGATATCTCTATACCTGGAGAAATATCTTTAACTTGAATACCTATTAAAATACAATCCTTAGGAGCTTTACCTTTAAGCTCCAAGAGTTGTAAAACCTCAGAAAAGTGTACTTCATGAGGAGAAAGTTTAAAAGGAAGATGATTATTTAGAATATCTTCTTTAGAAAAAATTTTTATATCTCCAGGTTTAGCATTTTTCATATTCGCGGCATCTATTACAATAAGATAGGGAATACCTTCAAGATAAGGAAGAAAATTTAAACCTAGAGTTCCACCTTCCATTAAGGAGATTTCTTTACATAGCTTATATCTACTTTCAAAATATCTTAAGAAATGAATTCCTACTCCTTCATCTTTTAAAAGATAATTACCAATACCTAAAATTAAAAGTTTTGGAGTTTCTTTTCTTAAATCTAAATCATTTTGAAAAAGAGATTTATCCATTTAAAACCTTTTGTTTCATTTTTTCTCTTTCTTGCTTAATAAGCTCTCTTAATTTTGGATATTTAAGAGCCATAATTTCAATAGCCAAATAAGCTGCGTTTTTAGCTCCAGCTTTTCCGATAGTTACAGTTGCAACTGGAATTCCAGCTGGCATCTGAACCATGGATAAAAGTGAGTCTATTCCCTTTAAATCCGAAGATGGGATAGGGACCCCAATTACAGGTAAAGTAGTATAAGCTGCAATTACTCCTGGAAGATGAGCCGCATATCCAGCTACTGCAATGATAACCTCAAACTCTTCTTCGGCATATTTTGCAAATTTTGCAGTTTCTTCTGGAGTTCTGTGAGCCGAAAGAATTTTTACTTCGTATGGAATTTCAAATTTCTCAAAAATTTCTTTTGCACCTTCAATATACTCCAAATCACTTTTAGAACCAAGTACAATAGCAACTTTTTTCATAGCCATGTACATCACCTCAAAATCCAACAAATTTATTCAAAAGACCCGTCACGCCCCAAACCGGCCCCGCAAGACTAATTTTAGCTTAAAATTTTGTGGAAATCAAGAAAGAACTAAAAGACAAATTTTTTCCATACCTTAAATCAGTTTTCCACATACTTGTGGAAAACTATAAAAAACTTGTGGATATTTTCTTATTGATTTTAAATACCTTTTTAAATATTATCCACAGGGTTGTGGATATGTGGATAACTTTTCCACAATTTTTTCCACATATCCACATGTGAAAAAAGTTTTCCACTTTTCCACACCCACTTATCCACATTTCCACAGGAGTTATCCACAGTCCCTGTGGATATTTTCTTTTTGGTTTTCAATAAGTTATACAACTTTTCCACTTTTCCACATCTATAATAATAACAACAACAACGAATATATATACACATACTTAACATACCTATATCCATAGAAGGAAAAATTAAATTTGTGTGTGTGTTATTATTGTTGTTGTTGTAAAGCTTAGTGTTATAAATTCTGTTCTTAAAAACAAAAAATTTTTTAAATTTTGAATTTTCGAAATATTTAAATATCTGGATATATTAATATTATAAACAAATTTTTTAATTTTGATTCAAATTTTTTGAACTTGACAAAAGTAAAAAGCTGTTTTACAATAAATTCAACCGGCCCCGCAGGACTAAAAAAGCTTGAAAAATTTTTATTTTTCGCTTTGCGAAAGTTTAAAAAATTTTCGGTTGATCTAAAAGAAAAACAAAAGTTGTGTAAAGAAAAACGTTAAATTAGGTTAAAGAATCTAAAAAGTTTGTTTTAAATGGGGGAGTTTTGTCAAAAGACCTCCTGGAAATACTAAAGGATTTTGAACTTGAAAAAACAGAAAATCTTGCGAATAAATTATCTAGAGAGCTTTTTCAGAAAATTTTTGAATACGCTAAAAATTTAAGAAAGAAAAATTTTAAAAATAAACTTTATTCTTGTGCAATTTTAAGTATAAAAACTGGAAACTGCAAAGCAGATTGTAAATTTTGTTCCCAGTCTAGACTTAGCAAGGCAAAAATAAACATCCATCCTCTTTTAGATTGGGAAGATATAGAGAAAGCTTTAAGCTGGGCTCAAAAAAATAATATAAAACGTTTTTCTTTTGTATCTTCTGGAATATCCCCTACAAAAGAAGAATTAAAAAAAATATCTTCTTTTATAGAAAAAGCAAAAATCTTTTTTCCTTCTTTAAAAATTTGCGCTTCTCTTGGAATTTTAAAAAAAGATGAATTAAAACTTTTAAAAGATTCAGGTTTAGATAGATATCATAACAATTTAGAGACATCAAAAGAATATTACAAATATATATCTTCTTTACCTTGGGAAGAAAAATTCAAAACTATTTGTTTTGCAAAAGAAGTAGGTTTAGAAGTTTGTAGTGGAGGTATTTTTGGAATAGGAGAAACTTTAAAAGATGTGATATCTTTAGCAGAAACTATAAAGGAAATTGCAGATGGGGTTCCTATTAATTTTTTGGTACCTATAAAAGGAACTCCTTTTGAAAATAAAAAACCTTTAAATTTTCTAAGTGGAATTTTAATTTTATCTATCCTAAGACTTCTTCTTCCAGATAAAAATCTTCTTATAGCAGGTGGGCGTCAAATAGTTTTTAAAAATGAGAATTATCTTTTGGCATCTTTAGTTTCTGGAATTATGTTTGGAAACTATTTAACTACACAAGGGAAAAGTTTGGAAGAAGATAAATTCTTGTTTTATCTTTTTGATATTATTTAAACTTTAAAAAAACTTTCTAAATTTAGGAGCTTTTATTTGAATTTGAAAGAAAATATGGAATCTTTTCTTCGTATAAAAAAATATTATAAAGAGAAAAAATCCAAAACTTTATTTGAAAAATTTTTTGAAAAATTTGAAGGTATTTGGGATTTTTCCTTAGATAGAATTAAAGCTGCTATAAAAGATTTAAATTTAGATAAGATTTACCAAGAAAAATTAACTATCTTAGTTTTAGGTAGCAACGGAAAGGGAAGTACTTCCTATCTTTTAAAATCCATAATTTTAAAAACAAATCCTAATCTAAAAGTAGGTCTTTTTACATCCCCTCATATTTTTTCTTTTAAGGAAAGGTTTCTTATAAATTTTAGTTTTTTTAAAACTGATATACTTGATAAAATTTTTTTAAAACTTTTACCCTTTATAAAAAAATATAAACTTACTTATTTTGAGTCTTCTTTTTTACTTGCTTTAGAACTTTTTAAAAATACGGATATTTGTATTTTTGAGGCTGGGCTTGGAGGCAGACTTGATGCTACAAATGCTTTAAATCATAATATCTATATTCTTACTACTATTTCAAAAGAGCATACAAGTATTTTGGGAAATTCTTTAGAAAAAATTGCCTTTGAGAAACTTTCAGCTGTTAGAAAAAATTCTACTTTAATTTTAGGAGAAAAGAATTTTTATAAGCTTGCAAAGAAATTTACGGAAAATATTAAGGTTTATGAAAAGGATTTTTTTATTCAAAAAAATGAAAATATGTTTTTTGACAAAGAAAAAAATATTACTTTCAAGCTTAATTTATCTAAAAATACATTTCATAACTATAAAGCTTTATCATTAGCTTTAAAAGCTTTTTTTGAAATTTTTAATAATACAAATCTAAAATCTTTATCGATAACATCTTTGGATTACCCTCTTTTTAGAACTCAAAAACTGTATGTAAATAATAAATTTTTCCTTTTTGATGTAGCACATAACGAGGAGAGCCTAAAAAGACTTTTTAGTGTTTTGAAAGATGAATATAAAAAATATAAAGGTAAATACAAATTTAATTTCTTTTTTACTTTTATGAAAGATAAGAATATTTCTTTTTTAAAGAAATTTTTTAATTATTTTGAAAATTCTAATTTTTATTTTGTTTCTATTCCACACGACAGAGCTTTAAATTTTAAAAATTTTCTTAGAGATTTTTCTGGTTTAGATACAAAAAAAATTTACAAAGATTTTTATGTTTTCAAAAATACATTTTCCGTTTTAAAAAATATTTATCCTAATAAAGTTTTAAATTTTATAAAAGAGGATACTTTTAATGTATTTTTTGGATCTTTTTATCTTTATAATTATCTTAACCTTAATTCATTCTTTCTTGACGCTCTAAATTCATAATGATATATTTAAATAAAGACCTAACCAAAAGGAAAAACATTTAAAAGGAGGCACATTATGGAAGGTTTTAAATATCAAGAACCTATTAAGGGATATGAATTTGAATTTAAAATGGTCCCTACAAATGATATTTATATTCCACCTTTTCAAAGAGACCCATCTGAAGGTTT
>JAMOTM010000004.1 GCA_027002265.1 Aquificota bacterium
TCGGACTTTTTGGTATCCTACACTATACATATTACAAGTATATATATAGACACTACTAAAAAGAGAAAGTGAAAAATTTAACTTTTTTCTATTTCATACCTATTAAAAAATGAAATAAATATATAAAATATATCTTTTTATCCTATTATAGAAAATTATGTCTATAAACGCTTATAATAAAAAAAAATTATTTTAATCTATATTTATATTAAAAATTAAAATTTATTCATTGTGAGGGCTTATAGAGTAAAAAAAAAGGTTATTTTAAAAGCATTGAGTATATTAATACAAATATAGCACCTGCTGTAAGTATACCAAGTATAAAGCTTTTAGTTCTTTTAACAAATAATTCTCGTGCTAATTCTTCATTTTCTTTATATAGATCTTTAATTTTATTTTCTAATTTTTGCTTTTCTTTTTCAGTTTTAGTCATATATTCTTGCATATATGTTTCTGCAAGTTCTTTTACATTACGATTTAATTTATTTCTTAATTTACTAACTTTATCAGCTAATCTTTTATTTTCTGTTTGACACTCTATTATTTGTTTTTTGTATTTTTCAATTATTTCCGTTTTTATCTCTATTTTACGAATTAATTCTTCATTTTTTTCACAACATTCCCATTCTATTTGTGCATCAATATCATCTTTCCAGGCGTTATATATTGCTTTATAGATAGGATTTTTAGAGTTTTTGTGTTTTTCTTTATCTGGAGAGTTCATGAAAGCTTTGAATGCTTTTATCCAACTAATACTACGACCAATATTTTCGGCTAATTCTTTATTCTTTAAGTGTGGATTATTTCTTATATATGCTTCTATATAAGAATACTTTTTATACCGTTTTTCGTTCATCTCGCCCGCTTTATGTATATATTTATATTATATAAGAAAATTTTTTTTATTTTCGTAAAATTATACCACATTATTTTATACTATTTTTATACAACATCTTATATCACTTTATAAAAATACTTATACTAGAATTATACTATACTTATACTAAAATTATACATATTCCCAAATTTGTTATACCACAATATATAAAGAAAAATTAAATAAAAAATAATGAAAAAATAATTAATTTGCTAAATGCTTTGCAACGGAAAGAGGTTTTAAGGTTTATTATATTATGTGGTCTTCTTTAAGTCTTATAATATCTTCTTTTAATTCTAACCATATCTCTTTATTATTTTGAGAAATATCTCTCAAACATGCCCCCTTTCCTACTAACTCCTGGTAAAGAGGACTATTTTGAGCGATTTTAAGCCATATATCATATATTTTAGCACTTTCAACTGCATTGAAGTCAATTATATCATCGTTACTTGCATATAAAAGTCCGTTTTTATCAAGCCCCAACCAATAATTGTTTCCATCAATATTTTTAAATCCAAAAAATTTTTTATTACCGCTATAATTTTTACGCAATAATGTTACAAAAGACTTTTGGCTTTTAAAATATTGTTCTTGCACTCCGTTATCGGTTTGTAATTTTTTCGGATTAGGTTTTATTATAAATTTTAAATGTGTGACCTTTCGTCCTGTTTTTATTTCTTCATAATCAAACAAAATGTCCGTGTGTTTGACTAGTTCAGATTTCGCTTTTTCTAAAATTCTTTGTTTTATTCCACTACTACCGCCATAAGGGTAGCTTTTAGGTATCTCTAACATTTCTCTCAATTCATCAACACTAACAATCTTTTCGGCTTTGTTTCCGTATCGCATATTAAGTTCCAGCCAATCTTTTAATATCTCATAAAGTCTGATAACGTAAGAGCTTTTAAGCGGTAGTATATTTTCAAGTTTATATTTAAGAAACTTCTCCTTTACTTCAAGCAAGAAAGGACGCAATTTAGGATAAATCATAAACCTGACTTCACCCTCGTTATATACCGCACCGCTAACCCAATTCGATTTTAAAATTGAGTTCTTATCATCTCCAAGCGGAATTTTAAGCGGATTTTTAAGCAAATCGTTCAGAGCTTCGTCTATAAGTTCATAAATACGCTTTGTCTTTTGTCCTGTAAGTTCTTTAAAGTCTTTAACTTTTAAAATATATTCTTCATTAACATCATCACTACGCTTTAAATTACTGATAATTACGCTTATAAACTTTATTGCAAGCGGCGAAAGCTTGTATCTCGCTTTTATGATAGCCTCGCTTTTTTTAACTTCTAATTCTCCTTTTGCTTGAATAAGTTTAGCCATTTTTTACCCTATATTTTCAACTCTCATTTCATATTCAAACTCTGTAACACTTTTATATTTTTTATGCTCTGGTTCATCGTAAGCACCAGAGATAATATTGTTAATTACTACTTCAAATCCTTCAAAAAACTGATGATCGTATATTTCTTTTAGATCGTCTAAAAGCCACTCAAACCCTTCTTTTGTTTTAAGATGTTCTTTTGCAATTCTCTCCGCCATTCCATAATAATCCATTTTAAATCCTTTTTTCAAAATTATACAAAAAAAACACTCTTTGTAAACACGTTTATAATATATGTTTTATTTCACCCCACTTTTGTTTTATTTCAGACCCCACTTTTGTTTTATTTCACCCCACTTTTGTTTTATTTCACCCCACTTTTGTTTTATTTAAAAAGCCAAAATCCCTAGATCTCGGACTTTTTGGTATCCTACACTATACATATTACAAGTATATATATAGACACTACTAAAAAGAGAAAGTGAAAAATTTAACTTTTTTCTATTTCATACCTATTAAAAAATGAAATAAATATATAAA
>JAMOTM010000005.1 GCA_027002265.1 Aquificota bacterium
AACAAAAAGGTCTTTTATATGAGATTTTTATTAATTTTAATGACGGTTTTACTTTTTGGAGAGGAGATTCCCAAAAAAATTATAGCAATTGGCCCAGGAGCTTTAAGAATGGTCGTTTATTTACAAGCTCAGGATAAAGTAGTCGGAATTGAAAAAAGAGAGCATAAATTCATACACGCAAGACCTTATATTTTGGCTCATAAAGAACTTTTAAGACTGCCTAGTATCGGAATGGGAGGACCTAATTTCAATATAAATTTAGAAGCAATAAAAAAACTAAATCCCGATTTGATAGTAGCCGGATTTATAGATGAAAAAAGAGCAAAAAATATAGAAGAAAAAACGGGGATAAAAGTAATAAAAATAAGATACGGAAAACTTGGAAATGCCGAAAACAGAAGTTTTCAAGAAGCTCTTTTGAAACTTGGCAGGATTTTAGGAAAAGAGAAAAGAGCAAAAGAGATTATAAATTATTTAAATTCATTAAAATTTGAAAAAATAAATACTGATAAAAATGTTTACATAGGAGGCGTGGCGTTTAAGGGTATTCACGGACTAACTTCTACAATAGGAGATTTTTTGCCGTTTAAATTAAACGGACTTAAAAATATAGTAAATTCCAAATCTCAAATTTATATAAGCGAAGAATTTTTATATAAAACTCAGCCGGATATTATTTTTGTGGATGAGAGCGCTTTAGGTCTTATTAATTTTAACAGATACAAATATTTAAAAGCATTTAAAAATCATCAGGTTTACGGGCTTTTACCTTATAATAACTATATGACGAATATTGCAAGCGCGTATCTTGATGCGTTTTATATCCAAAAGGTTTTTGGAAAAAATATTAATATGGATAAAAAAGCAAAAGAAATTTATGAATTTTTTGTAGGCAAAAACGTTTATCCCGAGATGAAGAAGAAATTCGGCGGATTTAGGAAATTTTAGTGAGAGATTTTATAAAATATAAAAACAAAAAAAGAGTTTTGATTGGCATATTTTCGTTCATACTTTTTGTAATGCTTGTATTTTTTGTTTTTTATAAGGCCGATGAGTTTGTGATATTTCATATAAGACTTCCAAGAGTAATTGCTGCGGCGGTAGTCGGGGCGATGCTAGGACTCAGCGGGGCTGTGATGCAGGGTATTTTGAAAAATTATTTAGCGTCTCCGTTTACCCTTGGTATTTCTCACGGAGCTCTTTTTGGAGTGAGTTTTTCGCTTGTGTTGCTTGGGGGTAGTTTTATGTTTTTGAGTGCTTTTTTGGGAGGAATAGCCGTTATTATTATGATATTTTTACTTTCATTTAGAATTTTTTCAAAAGAGACGCTTATTTTATGCGGTATTGCCATAAGCGCGGTATTTTCATCTCTTAGTATGTTTTTACAGTATTTCGCAAGCGATGTTGAGCTCAGTCACATAATCAACTGGTCTTTTGGGGATTTGTCAAAAGCGACTTATGAGTCGGTTAAAGTGTGTGTTTTTGTTTTTATTTTGAGTTTAATCTATTTTTATACGAAGAGATGGGATTTTAACGCGCTTGAAATTGAAGAGAGCGAAAATGTGGGAGTCGATGTTAAAAGGCTTAGCATTATTTCTCTTTTTATCGCCACTTTTTTAAGTACGCTTAGTGTTTCTTATTTTGGAATTATAGGATTTATAGGTCTTATCGCTCCTCATTTTGCGAGACTGATAATCGGCGGGAGTTATGAGTATCTTTTTGTAATGAGCGCTATTTTGGGAGCATTGCTTTTGAGTGTTTCTGATTTTTTGGCAAGAAATATTTTATATCCCGTGGAAATTCCGGTGGGAATTATTACATCGCTTTTAGGAGGAGTGGTATTTTTGTATTTGCTTCTTAGGAAAAGAAAATGAAACTTAAAATTCAAAATATCTCTTTTTCTTATAAAAGCGAAGATATTTTAAAAAATATAAGTTTTGAGATAAAAAAAGGCGATTTGGTAGCCGTGCTTGGTAAAAACGGAGCCGGAAAGTCCACTCTTTTAAAAACAATTGCTAAATTTTTAATTCCCAAAAGCGGGAGTGTTTATTGTGGGGATACGGATTTATTTAAGCTTCCAAAAAAAGAGTTTGTAAAAAAACTAAGCTATGTTTCTCAAAAACCAATACCAAACGAGCTAAACGTATTTGAGATGCTGCTTCTAGGTAGAAGAAGTTATTTTAAATTTAAACCTTCAAAAAAAGACATTGAAGAAGTAGAAAAAGTAATAAAAAAATTAAATCTTGAAAAAATAAAATTAAAACCAACTTTAACTCTTAGCGGAGGAGAGCTTCAAAAAGTTGCGATTGCAAGAGCTATTATTCAAAAAAGCGACATTATTTTACTTGATGAGCCTACAAATAACCTTGATATAAAAAATCAGATAGAAGTTTTAAAAATGCTTAAGTCTCTTGGAAAAACGTCAATTTTAGTATTGCATGATATAAATCTCGCTTTAAGGTTTTGTGATAAATTTATTTTTATGAAAGAAGGGAAAATAGCATATGAGGGTGATAAATCAATTATTACTTCAAAGGTTATAAAAGATATTTATGAAATCGAAGTAGATATTTGTTATTGCGGAGATACCCCTGTAATTCTTCCAAAATAGTCCTAAAAATATATAAGAAATTATTAAATTTAAGTTACTTTTAAGTTTATGAGTTACAATTCATTCAAAAAAAGGGGAAAATATGCATATAGCCGACGGATATCTCTCACCTGCAACCGTT
>JAMOTM010000006.1 GCA_027002265.1 Aquificota bacterium
GGGAAGCAGCTTGTTTCACGCTTTGATTCTTCATTTAATATATTCTTACCTTATTCAAAATCTTTCAAAAGATTACATTCCTCTAGCAGGAGAAGTTGGTTTTAAATTTGTTAAAGGAAGCTGGTATAACATAGATTTGGGTATCTGGGAAAAAGAAAAAATCACCTTAGAACTTTTTGAAGATAAATTGACAGCGGTTCCGCCTAAAATCGCTATAGAAATTGATACCAAAGCTGATGTTAAAAAATTTGGTTCTTTTGAAGAGTACGTTAACATAAAAACCCAAGATTTATTAGAACATGGAGTAGAAAAAGTTATTTGGATTTTTACGAAATCTAAAAAAATTTTAGTAGCAGAAAAAGATAAAGATTGGATTATAACTAACTGGAATAAAGAAATTATACTTTTTGAAAATCTAAAAATAAATCTGGAAAAACTTTTAAAAGAAATGAAAAAATAAAGGAAAACCCCCGCAAAAAAACGGGGGCTTATATAGTTTTATTTACTTTGTTTAGCTGCTGCTCTTTTTCCTACTTTACCTTGATATTTTGGAATAGGTAAAATTTCTACTTGACCACCAGCTTTTTCAATTTTTTCTTTAGCAGAAGCAGAAAATGCATGAGCTTTTACAGTAAGTTTTTTAGTAAGCTCTCCATCTCCTAAGATTTTTACAAATTTATACTTTCTAAGAAGACCTTTTTCTCTTAAAACATCTGGAGTAATAACATCTCCATCATTAAAATATCTTTCCAAATGTCTAATATTTACAACACCAAATTCTTTTCTTCTTGGATTTTTAAATCCTCTTTTTGGAAATCTCATATAAAGCGGGGTTTGTCCCCCTTCAAATCCAAGTCTAATGGAGCCACCAGAACGTGCAGTTTGTCCTTTTTGCCCCCTTCCAGATGTTTTTCCGTGTCCAGATCCGTGTCCTCTACCAACTCTTTTTTTTGTTTTTTTAGCTCCTTTTGCTGGAGCCAAATTATCTATCCTTAAAATATCCATTTTTGGCCTCCTTACTCTTCAATCTCTTCTACTTTAACTAAATCCCAAACTTTCTTAATCATACCTCTAATTTGAGGGTTATCTGGTTTAATAGTAGAATGTTCCCTTTTTCTAAGGCCTAAAGCTTCTAAAGTTAATTTTTGTTTTTTTGGGCATCCAATTTTACTTCTAACTAAAGTTATTTTTAATTTTTTAGCCATTTTCAGCCTCCATACGCTTAGCTTCTTCCCAAGCCTTTCTTAAAACTTTAGGGCCTCTACCAGGAAGACGCCAACGCTTGATAATTTCATTTTCTGGAATATTTCTTAAAGTAGCAACTTCTTCAGGAGTTGTTAAATCTTTAAGACCCTCTATAACAGCTCTAACTACAACGTGAGGATTTGTAGAACCTAAGTTTTTGGTAAGAACATCTTTTACTCCAGCAAGCTCTAAAACAGCACGAACTGGAGCAGATGCAATAACCCCAGTACCTGGAGAAGCTGGTCTCATTAAAACCTTACCAGCTCCATAGTGTCCAATCACTTCATGAGGTAAAGTTCCATCTATTACTGGAACTTTAATTAAGTTCTTTTTAGCATCTTCAATAGCTTTTCTAATAGCATCTGGAACTTCTAAAGCTTTTCCTCTACCAAATCCAACTACACCTTTACCATTTCCAACTACAACATATGCAGTAAAAGAAAGTCTTTTACCACCTTTTGTAACTCTAACGTTTCTATTTACATGGATAAGTCTTTCTTTAAGCTCACCAACTTTATTTGGATCTATAAATTGTTTATTTTTCTTTAAGTGCATAACAAACCCCCTTTAGAATTCTAAACCGGCTTCTCTTGCACCTTCTGCCACGGCTTTAACACGACCGTGGTACTTAAATCCACCTCTATCAAAAACAACTTTTTTAATCCCTTTTTCTAAAGCTCTTTTAGCAATAATTTCTCCAATAAACTTTGCAGCTTCAGTTTTTGTCATATCTTTAATTTTTTCTCTAATTTCGGGTTCACAAGTAGAAGCAGATACTAAAGTATGCCCTTGCCCATCAAAGGCAGTATCATCTATTATCTGAACATGCATATGTCTTAAAGACTTATATACACAAAGTCTTGGTCTTTCTGGAGTTCCAAAAACTTTCTTTCTAACTCTTCTATGTCTACGAATTCTTTTTTGTCTTTTTGTTAATTTGGCCATTTTTGTTCACCCCTTAATTATTTTTTACCTGCAGCTGCTTTTCCAGGTTTGAGTTTAAGCTCTTCATCTTTGTATTTAATACCTTTTCCTTTATATGGATCTGGTGGACGAATAGCTCTTATTTCAGCTGCAACTTGACCAACTTTTTGTTTGTCAATTCCTTTAACATGAATTACAGTATCACCCTCAAGCTCAATATCAATTCCTTCTGGAATTTTATACTCCACAGGATGTGAAAATCCTACGTTAAGCTCTAAAACATTTCCTTTTTTTCTAGCTCTGTAACCAATACCTCTAATTTCCAAAGTTACTTGCCATCCCTTTGTAACGCCATGAACCATATTAGCTAAAACTGCTCTAGTAGTTCCATGAAGAGCTTTAAAGAATTTTTCATCACTTGGTCTTTCTACAATTATTTGATTGTTTTCCACTTTAATCTTCATTTTTGGATGAAATTTAAAAGATAAAGTTCCTTTGGGACCTTTAACAGTTACTAAATTTCCAGGTTCTACTTTTACCTCAACACCTTGAGGTAAATCTATAGGTAATTTTCCAATTCTAGACATTTTTAAAATCCCTCCTCAAAGACTTTCTTACCATACAAAGCAAATAACTTCTCCGCCAACTCCAAGTTTTCTTGCTTGATAACCTGGTAAAAGACCTTTATTAGTAGCTAAAATTACAGTTCCTAGTCCCGCTCTAACAAGAGGAATTTCGTCTTTACCAACATAAATTCTTCTACCTGGCTTAGAAACTCTTTTCACCTCTCTTAAAACTCTTTCTCCTTGAGGTCCATATTTTAGAAATACACGAATAAACTTTCTTTTTGGAACATTATCTAAAGTATATCCATCTTTTAAGTATTCTTCCCAATTGATAGCTTGAATTTTATCGAGAGGCAATTGGGAAAGATCAGTCACTTTGTATTTTTCATGTAAGATTTTTGAATAAGGTTTTTTAAGATATTTTTCAAATGGAAGCTCATAAATTTTATAATCTAAAATATATCCTTCATTTTTAAGAAGATTAGCTATTTGCTCTCTCATAGAAGAATAATCTGCATCAACCCATTCCTTTCTAACCATAGAAGCATTTTTTAAACGGATTAAAAAATCCGCAACTGTATCTGTCATTGGCATGACTTAACCCCTCCTTTCTATTACCAACTTGCCTTTCTTACTCCAGGAATTAATCCCTGGAGAGCATATTTTTTAAAGCAAAGTCTACACATTCCAAATCTACGAATATATCCTCTTGCTCTCCCGCAAATGGGACAACGATTATATTTTCTAGTTTTATATTTTGGTTCTTTATAGAGAGCTTTAACAACTAAAGCTTTTCTAGCCATTATTTAGCCTCCTTTTCTTTACGATGCATATTTCTAAATGGAAATCCTAAAAGTCTAAGAAGCTCATAGGCTTCCTCATCAGTTTCTGCAGTTGTAACTATCGCAATATCCATACCACGAATTTTATCAACTTTATCATAATCTATTTCAGGAAATACAGTTTGCTCTGGAATACCAAAATTAAAGTTTCCTCTTCCATCAAAAGACTTCTCAGAAATACCCCTAAAGTCCCTCATACGAGGAAGAGCAATAGAGATTAATCTATCTAAAAATTCCCACATTCTATCTTTTCTTAAAGTAACTCTTGCCCCAATTGGCATTCCCTTTCTCAAATTAAAACCTGCTTCACTTCTTTTAGCTCTTCTTACTTGAGGTTTTTGTCCGGTAATAGCTGCTAAATCTTCCATAGCTCTTTCTAAAGCTTTAGCATCTTTGGTTGCTTCTCCAACTCCCATATTAACAACAATTTTTGTTATTTTAGGAACTTCCATAATATTTTTATATCCAAATTTTTTCATCAAAGCAGGAACTACTTCCTTTTGATATTTTTCTTTTAAACGAGGTACATAATTTTTTTCATCTAACATTTATAACCTCCTTTCTTACGCAGTAGCTTTTTCTTTCTTGGGCTTAGAAATTTCATCTATGATTTGTCCACATTTTTTGCATACTCTATATTTTTTACCGTCTTCTATTTTGATACCTATACGAGTTGCCTTTCCACAATGAGGACAAACTAGCATAACATTTGAAATATGTATAGGAGCCTCAAATTCAACAATTCCTTGTCCCTTTACATGCTTTTTCCTAATATTTAAGCCTTCAACAATAACTCTATCTTTCTTATATAAAATTCTTTTTATTTTTCCAGTTTTTCCTTTTTCATTTCCTGCAATAACAAGTACCGTATCTCCAGTTCTTAATTTTGTCTTTCTAACTGCCATTTTTTTCCTCCTTAAACAACCTCAGGTGCTAAAGAAGCAATTCTTGAAAATCCTTTTTGACGGACTTCTCTAGCTACAGGACCAAGAACACGAGTTCCAAGTGGTCCACCTTGTTTATTTAAAAGAACAACTGCATTGTCATCAAATTTAATATAAGTTCCATCTGGACGTCTTACTTCTTTTTTAGTTCTAACAACTACTGCGTGATAAACCTCTCCTTTCTTAGCTGTAGCGTCAGGAGTAGCATCCTTTACGGTAACAACAATTTCATCTCCAACAGTGGCATATTTTTTTTGAGAACCACCTAAAACTCTAATACATTGAACTTTTTTAGCTCCAGTGTTATCTGCAACATTAAGCATTGTGTAAGGTCTAATCATAGCTAAACCTCTCTATCTTAGTTTTCTTTCTAAAAAATCCCCCTTACGGGGAAAATTTGTAGTCTAAAGAATATAGCAAAAATTTTTTATTTTTCAATTTTAAAAGTTATTTATTTTCAGTTTCTTTATTTTCTTTTTCAAAATATTCTTTTTCAATTTCACCTAATTTTTCATCTGTAATATCTTCAAGTCTTTTACCTTTTTGCAGAATTTCAACTACTATCCAACGTTTATGACGAGAAAGAGGTCTTGTTTCCATAATTTTTACGATATCTCCAACTTTACATTCATTTTTTTCATCATGAGCCATGAATTTCGAGAAAGTTTTTACTCTCTTTTTATAAAGAGGATGAGAATATTCTCTAGTAACTCTAACTACAACAGTTTTATCCATTTTATCTGAAACTACAACTCCAATTCTAAATTTTCTTTTGTTTGGGCGTTTGTTTTGCTCTTGCATTATTTACCTCCGGAAAGCTCTCTTTCTCTTAAAATAGTAAGAACTCTTGCTAAAGTTTTTTTAGTATTTCTAATAGCCATTTTATTTTCTAAAAGACCTAAACTTCTTTTAAATCTAAGTTTAAAAAGTTGCTCTCTTAATTTTTTTTCAAGTTCTTTTAACTCTTTTGTACTTTTTTCGCGGAGCTCGTAAGCCCTCATATATGGAATATATTTATTTTCTGCCATGGCTACTACTCCTCTCCTAAAATTTCTCTTTTGATAATTCTAGTTTTAAAAGGTATTTTGTATTGAGCTTGTCTTAAAGCTTCAACTGCAAGTTCCTCTGGAACTCCACCAACTTCAAATAAAATTTTTCCAGGTTTAATAATCGCTTCATAACCCTCTACATTACCCTTACCTTTACCCATACGAGTTTCAAGAGGTTTTTTAGTATATGGATGATCAGGGAAAATTCTGATCCAAAGTTTTCCACCTTTTTTTAGTCCTCTAACAATAGCAACTCTAGCAGATTCTATTTGTTGAGAAGTAAATCTTCCCGGTTCAATTGCTTGAAGAGCATATTCTCCAAAACAAATGGTATTTCCACGAGATGCCTTTCCTTTGGTTCTATATCTATGATATTTTCTAAACTTAAGTCTTCTTGGCATTAACATTATTGCATCTCCTCCTTAACTTTTTTCTCAATTTGTCTAATAATCTCTTCTGCAGAGTCTTTTAAAACATCTCCTTTGTATATCCAAACTTTAACTCCAATTTTTCCATATTTTGTATGAGCTTCTGTAAATCCATAATCTATATCTGCTCTGATTGTTTGAAGAGGAACTCTCCCTTGACGATACCACTCATCTCTTGCCATATCAGCTCCACCAAGACGACCGGCAACTTGAACTCTAATTCCTTTCGCACCGGCCCTCATAGCATCTGCAATTGCTTTTTTCATAGCTCTTCTATAGGCTACTCTTCTTTCAATTTGTTGAGCAATATTTTCTGCTACAAGTTGAGCATTAAGTTGAGGAACTCTAACTTCTTCTACATTGATAAGAACTCTTTTATTTGTCATTTCCTCTAATTTTTGACGAAGAGCTCTAACCCCAGCACCTTTTCTTCCTAAAATAAGTCCTGGACGAGAAGCCCAGATTCTAATGATAATTCTATCCGCATCTCTGGCAATTTCAATTTTTGGGATACCAGCATGATAATATTTTTCTTTAATAAACTTTCTAATTTTCATATCTTCAAGTAAAGTTTGAGCATAATCCTTTTTTCTCTTTTGAACCCATTTAGCATGCCAATCTTTAGTAATTCCTAATCTAAATCCATATGGATGAACTTTACGACCCAAGGCTAAATCCTCCTTTTAGTTTTTCTTTTTCTTTGCTTCAGGGTAGCCTACCTCAATATAAATATGAGAAGTTCTTCTTCTTATTGGGTAGGCTCTACCCTGAGCTCTTGGTCTAAATCTTTTATAAGTTGGTCCTTCATTTACATAAATTTCAGTAATAACTAATTTTTCTGGATCAAGACCAAAATTATGCTCAGCATTTGCTACTGCGCTTTTTAATGTTTTTAAAATATATCTAGCTGGTCTTTTTGGACATTCTTGTAAAATAGCAAAAGCTTCAGATACTTTCTTTCCACGAATAAGATCAGCAACTAGTCTTGCTTTAAAAGGAGAGATTCTAACTCTTCTAGTAATAGCTTTAGCTGTTAAAGGTTTTTCAAAACCTCTCTCTCCTTCTTTATAGTAATCTCTTGTATCTATAGCCATTTTTCCACCTCACTATTTTTTCTTAGTTACTTTCTGTTGGCCAGGATGACCTCTAAAAGTTCTAGTTAAAGCAAATTCTCCAAATTTATGTCCAACCATTTCTTCAGTAACATAAACTGGGATATGTTTTTGGCCGTTATAAACTCCAAAAGTATGACCAATAAATTCAGGTACAATAGTACAAGCTCTATCCCAAATTTTTATAACTTCTTTTTTTCCAGTTTCATTTAATTTTCTAACTTTTTTTAATATCTTAGGATTTACATAAGGACCTTTCTTTCTAGAACGAGCCATGGTTTTAGCCTCCTAATTAGTCGTTTCTTCTTCTTATGATGTATTTATCAGATGGTTTTTTCTTTCTTGTTTTCATACCCTTGGTGCACCATCCCCAAGGAGATACAGGATGACGACCTTTAGTTCTACCTTCACCACCCCCGTGTGGGTGGTCAACTGGGTTCATAGCAGTACCACGAACAGTTGGTCTAATTCCGAGCCATCTACTTCTACCAGCTTTACCAATAACAATATTTTCATGGTCAAGGTTTCCAACTTGACCGATAGTAGCCATACAATCTAAGTGAATTTTTCTCATTTCTCCAGAAGGAAGTCTAATAATAGCATAGTTTCCTTCTTTACCTAAAAGTTGAGCATAAGCTCCTGCAGCTCTACAAAGCTGCCCACCTTTTTTAGGTTTAAGTTCTATATTGTGAATAATAGTACCCACTGGAATATTTCTTAAAGGTAAAGCATTTCCTACTTTTATTTCAGCATCTGGCCCGGACATTACCCAATCTCCAACTTTTAAACCTTCGGGCCAGATAATATATCTTTTTTCTCCATCTATATAGTGTAAAAGTGCTATTCTTGCACTTCTATTTGGGTCGTACTCTATAGCTGCAACTTTAGCAGGAACTCCAATTTTATCTCTTTTAAAATCTATGATTCTATATCTTCTTTTATGACCGCCCCCTTTATGTCTACAGGTAATTCTTCCTTGATTATTTCTACCTACATCTCTTTTAAAACCTTTTGTAAGTTTTTTTTCTGGCTCAGTTTTTGTAATTTCACTAAAGTCTGATACGGTCATAAATCTTCTTGAAGGTGTATATGGTTTATATCTTTTAATACCCATTTTTTCCTCACCTCACCTTTAAATTCTTTCTACCACTCTTTTGCTATTTTTTGTAAATCAAGCTCATAACCTTTCTTTAAGGTTACAATTGCTTTTTTGTATTTTCTTTTTCTACCCTTAAGTCCAGGTTTGTTATAAACTCTTTTTTCTTTTCCTGGAACAATCATAGTATTTACTTTCTCAACTTTTACATCAAAAAGTTTTTCAACAGCTTGCTTAATTTCTGGTTTTGTTGCATCTATAGGAACTTCAAAAGTCAATTTACATATCTTATATTCTTCCTTAGTTTTAGAGCTTTTTACTTTTAAGTTAGCCATTCTATAGCTTTTTTCTGTAATTATAGGTCTTAAAAGTACTTCGTATGGAGTTCTCATTTTGCCAACCTCTCCTCAATTTTTGGTAAAACGGACTTAAATACTAAAACTTTTGGATAGCATACTATATCATAAACATTAAGTCCGTCTACAGGTAAAACTTTTACTTTTGGTAAATTTCTAAAAGAAAGCCAAATTTTTTCCATTTTTTCATCATATTTTTCTGGAACAATAATTAAAACTTTTTCATTTTCAAGTCCTAAATTTTTTAAAACTTCCTTAGCATATTTTGTTTTAATTTCTGGAAACTCAAAATCCTCAACTACTATTAAGTTTCCTTCTCTAAGTCTTTGGGAAAGTGCGCTTTTAAGAGCAAGTCTTCTAACTTTTTTATTTAATTTAAAAGACCAATCTCTTGGTTTTGGACCATGAACAACTCCACCACCAACCCATTGAGGAGCTCTAATAGAACCTTGTCTTGCTCTACCAGTATGTTTTTGAGGCCAAGGTTTTCTACCACCTCCTCTTACTTCTCCCCTAGTTTTTGTAGATGCTGTTCCAGCTCTTCTTTTTGCAAGTTGCCAATTAACAGTAAGCCAAATTGCATGTTTATGTAAAGGGGTGTTAAATATCTTATCATTTAAATTTACAGTTCCAATTTCTTCTTTTTTTGTATTTATTACCTTAACTTCCATTTCCTCCACTCCTTTCTAAGGTCTTTTTCTTATGCGTTTTTTCTACTTCTTCCCACAGCAGATTTAATAACCACAATAGAATTTTTATGCCCTGGAATAGAACCTTTAACTAAAATTAAATTTTTTTCAGGAATAACATCCACAATTTCTAAATTTTTAACAGTTTGAGTATCTACTCCATAATGTCCCGCCATTCTTTTTCCAGGATGTACTCTTCCTGGATAAGTTCTACATCCAATAGCTCCTACAGCTCTATGATATCTATGACCATGAGAATCTGGAAATCCTCCAAAGGACCATCTTTTCATAACTCCAGCAAATCCACGTCCTTTGGTAGTTCCAGTTACATCTACTTTTTCTCCTTTTTGGAAGATATCAACGGTAATAGTATCTCCTACGTTGTATTTGTCAATTTCACTAAATTTAATTTCTTTTAAAATTTTCATTGGTTTTACGCCAGCTTTTTTAAAGTGTCCCAAATATGGCTTTGGAATTTTCTCTTCGCTTTTTGTAATTTCTTGATATCCAAGTTGAAGCGCTTCATATCCATCTTTTTCTTTCGTTCTTTTTTGAACTACTACACAAGGTCCAGCTTCTATAACAGTTACTGGAATAGCATTTCCGTTTTCATCAAATATTTGAGTCATACCTACTTTTCTTCCGATAATTCCTTTCATCTCTTTCTACCCCTTTAGATAGTTTTTATTTCTACATCTACTCCCTTAGGGAGTTTAAGTTCCTGGAGAGTTTGAATAGTTTGTGGTTTTATATTTTCTAAATCTATAATTCTTCTATGAACTCTAATTTCAAATTGTTCTTGAGAATATTGATATTTATGAGGGGAACGAATAATTGAGTACCAGTGTCTTTTTGTTGGGAGGGGAATAGGTCCTTTTACGATTACTCCTGTTCTTTTAGCAGCATCAATAATTTCCTTAACAGCACGATCTAACACCCTGTGATCATAAGCAGTTAGTTTTATTCTAACTTTATCAGTCGCCATGAAATTTACCTCCTTTGCACTTTAAACCTTATTTTTCCAAAATCTTTAAATAGACCTTAAATTAGCTACAACGTGGAAACAAATTATAACAAAATTTTTAGAAAATGCAAAAGAAAAGGGTAATTTTTATATAAAAAATTCTCTTGATAATTGAGATTATTTTTAATTATCTTTTCTCACAAATTTATTAACAGTCTTTATATCCAAACCCAAAATTTTAGATATTTCTTACTTTGAAATATTATTTTTCTAGCCAATTTTTTAAAGTTTCTACATTAATCTCAAGAAGCTCAGAGATAGTCTCTAAAGAATATCCTTTTTTGTATAGCTTTTTCGCTAAATTTTTCTTTTCCATTAAAACACCCTTTCTTAATCCTTCTTTTAATCCTTCTTTTAATCCTTCTTCCTTACCTCTTTTATAGGCTTTCTTTTCAAAAGGTAAAACTATCATTTCTTTATTACCTCCTTCTAAAAGTTCTTTATCAAATTCCTCAAATATTTGCTCTTCCATCTTTTCTGGTAAACTTACAAATAAGGCTATTACTCTATAAAGCTCTATTATTCTCTCTTTACTATACCCAAGTTCCTTTAATTCCTTTATTAGCTCTTTTCTAAATAAGAACTTTAAATTTACATTTCCCTTAGCTTTATATTCTGCTAAAAATGCTTTTACTATCTTTGCAAATGGATTTTTGCTTTTTGTTAATTCTTTTTCTCTTCCTAAATAATCTAAAAGCTTTGCGTAAGGATATTTATAAAATAAATAATTTTCTTCAAATTTCCACTCAAATTTATTTGGATGATAATTTTTATATTTATCACTAAATACTACTAAGCTTATGGGAAACTTTTTAAACCTATCATATATTCTATATAGATACCTAAACATTCTTTGGGAAAAACTTGTATCATAATATCCTTGAATGTCTATGTGAAGGTATAGTGGGAGCTTATTTCCATTTTTTAAATAGCATTCTATAAGTAAATCAACTTCTCCTTTTTCTTCCTTGCTTTTTGGAAAGAGTTTCTTGAGCTCTTTATCTAAAAATTTAATTTTTTTATTGAAATCTATATAACTTGCATATTTTGGAAAGAAAAACTCCATAAACTCTGGAAAGAAAAGCTCAATTAACCTTTTCCAAGCCTCATCATAATCTTTTAATATTCTTTCTTCAATTTCCATAAGATTTCTCCCTAATAAGTTTATAATATTATTTAAAACTCATTCTAACACATAAAAATTAGGAAACTATAAATAAAAAAGTATTATATTTAAATTATTTAAAATACAATACTTTTAAATACTAAATAGAGTCTACATAAAATGAATGAATACAGATTAAAAACTTATCTTCAAGAAGCTAATGTTCATATAGAGAGATTAAGGGAAATTTTGAAAGAGATAAAAAAATATTATCCTTTGAATTTAGATACTTTTTTAAATTTTAATTTAGAAGAAAAGAATCTTTTTGATGCTTTTGTTTTTCGTTTCGCAAAGCTTCAGGATTTAATAGGAGCAAAGATTTTTAGAAATTTTTTAGAATATTCAGATTTCATAACGAAAGGAAAATCCTTTTTGGAAATTTTAAGAGAAATAGAAAAAGAAGGAATAATAGACATAGATACTTGGATGGAATTAAGAAAAATTAGAAACTTTTTATCTCATGATTATCCTCAAGAAGATGAAGAGAAAATAGAATATATTAATCTTTTAATAGAGAAAATTCCAATTTTATTTGAAGTTGTAGAGAAAATTGAAAGTAAGGTTAAGCGAATATGAAATAAAAGTTATTAAAAATTTGATAAGAGAAATTTTTGGAGATTCTGAAATATATATTTTTGGTAGTAGAACCAACCTTAACAAGAAAGGTGGAGATATTGATATTTTTATTATTCCTAAACAAAAATCTAATCTTTATAGAAAAAAAGTAAAGTTAGTTTCTAAACTTGAATTTATTTTGGAAAAGCCTGTAGATATCCTTATTTCAAAAGATAAAAATAGGGAAATAGAAAGAAATATTCTTAAAGAAGGAGTAAAACTAGTTTAATAATTTCACAGTATAAGATATAGAAAAAGAGGTAAACCAATAAACCAAATTATAGAACTAGTACTAGTAGAAAAACAAAAAATAGGCAACTCAAGAAAAATTTAAGTTTTGCAGGTTGTGTAAAAAAAATTTACCTACAGACCCTTTAGAATTCCAAAAAAATAGTTAATAGCTTTATAATTTTCAAACTAAGAAAAATCCTTAACTTGGAGCCTTTTATGATAAGAAAGTTTAAGTTAATTCTTTTTATTTGTTCAAGTATTCTTTTAAGTTGTAGCTCTCAAAATTCAGCTGATACTTCTAACTATCCCCTTCACAAAAATATAAAAGTAACTTGGTTTTATGTAGGGGAAAAAGAAAACAAAAAAAATAAATATATCCCTAAAGTTACCAGTGCTTGGGATAATATTTGGTTGTGGCACTATGGCGGAGTAGATGATCCTTATAATAGAAGTGATTACTATCCGAAAAAGTTTATTCCAAATGAAAATCCTTTTTATTTTGCCTTGCCTTTTAATGATCTAGACGAAAACGGGAATTTAAAAGAAATTGCAAAGAAAATTCCTTGGTATAGTGATAAGCTTTTTAAGAAAAATGGTTCAGTTTTAAAAAATAAATGGATAAAAATTATCAAAGGAAATAAAGTAGCTTATGCTCAATGGGAAGATGTTGGACCTTTTGGAAAAGATGATTTTGATTATGTTTTTGGAAATGCATTTCCAAGCAATGGTATAAACGAAATAGCCTTAAGTGTAAGCCCTGCAGTTAAAGATTATTTAAATTTAAGCGATGTAGATTATGTTGATTGGCAATTTGTAGAAGAAGATGAAGTTCCAGATGGCCCCTGGAAAAGGATAATAACTAAAACTCCGGTTACTTTTATTTCTTTTAAAAAAGTAGATTTAAACACTACTTGGTATTATCAACTTACCGGCGATTTAAAAATAGTTCCGGCAAAACTTTATGATATAGACCTTTTTGAAACTTCAAAGGAAAAAATAGAAAA
>JAMOTM010000007.1 GCA_027002265.1 Aquificota bacterium
AATAAGGTCTATTAAAAGCAGAATACGAATAATACTGAAGTAATAAAAAAACATTAAATAGTAAAAAGTGAAAATTTTACCCTGAAAAACATGCTCTAAGTATTGGAAGAAATTAGAAAATTGTTTTTATTAGATAATCAAAAATGATTTTCAATTGCTATTATTTTTATAGTAGCATAACTATTTGAAAATAGATATATATTAGGTATTACGCATATATATAAAACAAAATAAATAAATGCTAATATTATTATTAGCTACTATTTTCGTAAATTTAACTCATTTTTTGCTTATATTCAAAAAATACAATACTTGTAGCCATTGTACCCCAATGGCTAGCTCACTTCTCTTGAAATGCCTGCTTTACTAGGCGGGATTGCAACCTATGAAGTTGGTTATCTGCAACGCATCCGCTAAACCCACTTGAAATGCCTGCTTTACTAGGCGGGATTGCAACTAATTTTATAAGTTTTTCATATGTAACAGTTTTAAATCCAGATTTGTACTTGAAATGCCTGCTTTTCTACGCGGGATTGCAACCTACTTAATCTCAATGGATTAGCTTTAGTTTCATAGTACACTTCAATCACAGCGCTTGAAATGCCTGCTTTTCTACGCGGGATTGCAACCCAGCAGAAAGTACATGACTATTTTCAACTAGAATCACTTGCTTGAAATGCCTGCTTTTCTAAGAGGGATTGCAACAATTAGACCTTTAGTTTCTGTGAATTACTTTTCGAATATGGATATTCAAGAAAACTTAAATTAAAAACTTCGTATTTCTTCCGATTATACAGTTAAAGTATAATTAATTTAAAAAGATTAAGTATAGTGGGGATACAAAAATGTTACAGTCCTTATACATAGCCGCTACTGGTCTTCAAGCATATAAAAAATCAACTGATGTTATTTCTACAAATATAAATAACGTTTCAAATCCGGACTATAATCGAAAGGATCCAATAATTGTGGATCTACCTAAAGGTGGAGTAGCTTTAGATAGTATAAGAAGAGCTTTTAATAAATATTTGTTTTTACAATATATTAAAAATTCTTCATCTTTAAAGGATTTAGAAATAGAACAATTTTATTTAAATAATGTAGAGCAAGTTTTTGATGATATTAAAGGACTTGGTCTTTTAGATAATCTAGGAAAATTTTTTGATGCTTGGCAAGATGTAGCAAATGATCCGGATGATATTACAAATAGGGAAAATTTAGTTTTAACAACGGATCTTCTTTTAGATAAATCAAAGCAAGCTTATGAAACTCTGATAGATAATCAAGCTGAGATTTGGGATAATATAAAGAACAATGTAAGAATTTTAAATGATAAACTTAAAAATCTAGCTGAAATTAATGTGAAGCTTAATTCATCTCCAAATGATCCGTCTCTTTTAGATACAAGAGATAAACTTATAAAAGAAATTTCTGAGCTTATAAATGTTAATGTAACTTTAGATGATAAAACAGGAAAAGTGTATTTAACCACTACCAAAGGTATACCTCTTGTAGAAAGTGGTAAAGCATTTTTATTTTATACAGATGAAAATAATAAGGTAAAGGATTTTACAAATGCAAGATATGTTTACAATTTTATGGATAATATAAATCTTATTAAAGGTGGAAAACTGGGGGGACTTGCAAAGTCTTATTTAAAGATCGAGGAATACAAAAAGAACTTTTCTTCATTTATAACTGATTTAATAGAAAAGGTAAATAAAGTTTTTGCTTATGATAGTAATGGAAACGCTCCCTATGCCTTAAATTCTACAGATAAAGGAATTCCATATTTTTCCTCAGCTTATCCAATAACATTTGAAAGTTTAGATGTAGATAAAGATTATAAAATAGGAAAATTTGATTTAGATGATAAAAGTGTTGTATATGATAGTAATGGAAAATTAAGTGTATCTATAAGCGTTGCTAATGATGGTCTTTATAAATTTGAAACTTATTTAGATAGTAATAAACATATTGTTTTATCTTTTACAAAACCAGATGGCACAAGCTATACCTATACAGATACAAATTCAGATGAAAATGGAGATGGGAAAATTTCTTTAAAAGAATTTATAAATGTTATTCATAAAGCTATTCCAAGTGATAGTAGTTCTCCAAGTGTTACTCTAAAAGATTCCAATGGAAATGATTTAGATTTAAACTTATCTGATTTTTTAAATATCGATTATAAGTACTATAATGGAGAATATAGATTAACCATAGCTAATAAAAAAGCTAATTCCTCAATGTTTATAAATGATACCTTAACCGTTTATCAAACTGGGGGATATGCTTTTGATTACTACACTATGAAAAATATTTCTGTAAATGAAGTTATAAAAAAAGATCCTACAAAAATATGTATAGCTAAAAATCCTCCCGATAATTCAGGGGATAACACTTATGCTTGGAAAGTAGTAGATTTAAGAGACGAGATTATTACAAATTACAAAAATTTTACTGGAAAAATAGCAGGTGAAAAATCTTTTATAGATGCAAGTTATAGCTCCCAAAAAGAACTTTTTTCTTCTATTGAAGAAAGATATAAAAATGAAACCGGTGTGGATTTAGATCAAGAGCTTATAAAGCTTACCGAAATGCAAAGAGCTTACCAAGCAAGTGCAAGAGTTATAACTGTTGCAAATGAAATGCTTGATATATTATTAAATTTAGGAAAGGTATAGTGAGGTGAATTATGAGTTATATAAGCGATAATTATTTATTTACAAAACTTTTAAATATAAATAGTAATGTTAGAAAATCTGTAGAAAAATATGCTATGGAACTTTCTACAGGGAAAAAGATAACAGCTCCTAGTGAAGCTCCAGATGATTATCCCTTTTTTGTAAAGCTTTCCGATAAAGCTGATAAACTTTCTCAATATATGCAAAATAGAACAATAGCTTCTACTTATCTTTCTCCAGCTGAAAATGCTTTGGAAAAGGTTTGGGATAATCTGCAAACTATAAGACAAAAGGCTTTATATATATTAAATGAACCAGATGCAGCTCCGGAAAACAGAAATGATATAAAGTATGAAATAGAAAACTTAGCCCAAAGTATTTTAAATGAAGTAAATATAAAAATTTCCGGAAACTATATATTTGCGGGAGTTCAAACAGATAAAAAACCTTACGATTTAGTTCAAAATAGTAATGGAGTCTGGGGTGTAAAAGTTTTTGATAAAACATACTTTCCAGACAGTAATAACAAATTTGTAGATGGTGATGGAAATGAAATAGGCTATTTTTTTAAAGACTCAAATAAAGCCGAAAGTAAAACCCAAATAGATGAAAACTTAAGCGTAACTATCTTCTTTGAAGGAGAAGGTATAGAAAGAGCTCTTCAAGGAATTGTCGAGATTTTAAATTGTTTTAATGAAGATAAGATAAAAAAATTTGACGATAAAATGGTTGCAGCTTTAGAAGATTTTGATAAAAAAGTTTTTGGAGATGTTAATAATCCAAAAGCCGAGAGCTTCTCTCGTCTTCAATCTCGAGTAGCTAAGAACTTGCAACTTGTAGATGACTTTGAAAACAGGTTAGATATGAAACATACTTTAACCAAAGAGTCTATTATGAAAATTACTGATACCGATATGGCCGTGGCTACAACTGAGTATGAAAGGGCAAAGCTTGCATACCAAGCAAGTTCTAAAGCTTTAAGCGATTTAACAAAAATGAGTTTGCTTTATTATTTGAAATAAATGAAAATAAAACTTAAGAAAAAGGGGGAAATTCCTTTCCCCCTATTTTAAAGCTTTTTTTACATAATTTGGTAAAGAGAAACTTGCAAAATGAATATCTTCATTATAGTATTTTAAATCCAAATTTTTTATATTTTCCAAAATATTTTCCGGAGAAACTTTTAAAGGATCATAAACTTTACTTCCTATTGTAAAGGACCAATAACCAGCTGGATAAGTTGGTATGTTTGCAGTGTATAACCTTACAATGGGAAAGCTTTCTTTCAAGTTATCTAAAATATCTTTGATAATATCTAAAGAATAAAATGGACTTTCACTTTGAGTAACGAAAATACCATCATCTTTCAAAGCTTTATAAGCATCTTGATAGAATTCCTTTTCAAAAAGAACTTTTGAAGGTCCAATTGGATCTGAGCAATCTACAATAATTAAGTCGTATTTATCTTTTACATTTTTTACAAATTTTCTTCCATCTTCAATAAATATCTTAAGTCTTTTATCCTTAAAAGAGGAAGCTGTAAAGGGCATATGTTTCTTAGCAATTTCTATAACTTCTTTATCTATTTCTACAAGATGAATTTCTTTGACAAAGTTATACTTTAGAATCTCTCTTGCAGTTCCTCCGTCCCCACCACCAATTATAAGAACTTTTAATTCTTTTTTTCTTTTAGAGAAATCAAAACTATTAATAGGAACGTGAGATATCATTTCATGATATATAAATTCATCTCTTTCTGTAAGTTGAACTAAATCATCTAAAACCAAAACTTTTCCAAAGTCTTCAGTTTCTAAAAAAGTTAATTTTTGATATTTTGTATTTACACTATATACATTTTGAGGCTTTATACTGACTCCTACAGATTTTGTATGAAATTCCGTAAAAAGAAACATTTAAAAGCCCCCTTCTTTTGATGTTTATGTTTCCTTATCTTAATTTATTTTTTATCCCTTTGAAAGTTTTTCATTTTATATCTACTCTTCTTCGTTTCTTCCAAATATTCTTAAAAATGCAAGAAATATATTTAATATGTCAATATATAAGTTTAAGGCAGCAAAATAAGCATTTCCATCGGTATATGCAATCTCCTCAAGAGTTTGAAGATCATAGGCAATAAGACCCATAAAAACAATTATTGTTATCGCTGAAATTACTAAATCTAAGGTTGAAGATCCTAAAAATATATTAACGATAGAAGCTATAACTAGTGCAATTAATCCTGCAAATAAAAAGCTAGAGTATTGTCTAAAATCTATTTTCTTTGACATTGCTAAAAGCGCCATAACGAAAAAGGATACTCCAGTTGCAATGAAAGCCTTAAAAATTGCCGCTTTTGTATATATTAAAAATACAGGTCCTATTAAAATTCCTTCTACTGCACAGAAAAGATAAAATGCAATTCCTGCTAAAACCGGATTATTTCTAAGAACCCCAGTTGCAATTACTAAAACAAAGCTTAAAATAGCAAAAAGAATAAATCCAAGTTTTCCTAAAGAATATACAGCTCCCGTTGTTATAGCTAAATATGCAGAAATACCTGTGACAATAAAACCTAAAAATAAATTTAAAAATACTTTTCCAAGAAAAGAGTTAAAGTCTACACTTTCGTAAATTCTATCTTTTACATTATTCCACATAATATCCTCCTTTTTAGGATTTTAAACGGAAATTTTTATAAAATATATATCTTTTATTTATTTTTTCAAATAAAGTAATTAAAAAAAATGAAAAAATTAACAAGAAACTCTAAAGTATACTATATCTCCATCTTGCATTATATATTCTTTTCCTTCCAATCTTACCTTTCCAAGATCTTTAAAATAAGTCCAAAGACTATCTCCTTTAAGTTTAGGTAAGATTTCAGGTTTATTTTTTATTTCATTTTCAAAATCTTCCCAAGATAAAACCTCGGCTCTGATAAAATGTTTCTCAAAATCAGAATGAATTTTTCCGGCAGCTTGAGGAGCTGTCATACCTTTTTTTATGGTCCAAGCTCTTACTTCCTTTTTTCCTGCAGTAAAAAATGTTTGCAAATCTAAAATTTCATATCCAGCTCTTATTAAATTATTTAAAGTAGGTTCTTTTAAACCATAACTTTCTAAAAATTCTTGCTTTTCTTCATCAGGTAAATTTGAAAGTTCTTCTTCTAGCTTTGCACAAACCTTTACTACTTTTGCACCTTCTTTTTTTGCATACTCCTTAACCGCTTTTACATATTCGTTATCTTTTAAAATATGTTCTTCATCCACATTGCACACATATATCATTGGTTTTAAAGTTAAGAGTCCAAAACCCCTTAAAATTTTAAGCTCATCCTCTTTAAATTCATCTCTTTTTAGATATAAGCGGATGCCTTTTTCTAAAAATTCCTTTGCCTTTTTTAAAGCTTCAAGTTCCTTTTTTGCTTCTTTATCTCCTGTTTTTGCAACCTTTTCAACTTTGGCAAGTCTTTTTTCTACAACCTCTAAATCAGCCATTATAAGCTCATAATTGATAATTTCTATATCTCTAACAGGATCTACTTTTCCTTCTACATGAACAATATCACTTCTATCAAAGCACCTTACTACATGAGCGATAGCATCTACATTTCTTATATGAGATAAAAATTGATTTCCAAGTCCTTCTCCTTTACTTGCTCCTTTTACCAAACCAGCTATATCACAAAATTCAATAACAGCAGGAACAACTTTTTCAGGTTCTACAACCTTGGAAAGTAAATCCAAACGGCTATCCGGAACTGGAACAACTCCAAAATTAGGGTCTATAGTACAAAAAGGAAAATTTTCCGCAGGAATAGAATTTTTTGTAAGAGCATTAAATAAGGTTGATTTACCAACATTTGGAAGCCCAACAATTCCACATGTAAACCCCATTTTCCCTCCTAAAACTTAAAATTTTTGACTTTTATATTTCTTAATTTAATTTCTATTTTATATAGTTAACTTTATAAATTAGAAATCTAAAATAAAAATAATACTTCTCTTATTATTTTTGAAGCTAAAGCAGAGGTTATATTTGATGGATCTAAAAGAGGATTAACTTCTACAAGATCAAAGCCTACTATATTTATTTTTTCCTCTTTTAAATATTTTAAAAAATTAAAAAAGTCAATAGGATTAATTCCACCCGCTTCAGGAGTACCAGTTCCAGGTGCAAAAGCAGGGTCAAATACATCTATATCCAAACTAATATAAAAATTTTTGTACTTTGCTTTTAAAATATTTAAAAACTTTTTTAAAATTTCCCAATCTCGTGCATACATAACGCCGTTTTTAAATACAGGTTCATCAAGCTCAAAGGATAAATTATCTTTGTAAAAAGTTTCATATTCTTTTTTTTCAAAGCTTCTTATCCCAAATTGCAAAATCTTTATGTCAAATTCCAAAACCCTTCGAGCAAAACAAGCATGAGAATACTTTGAATTTAAATATATATCTCTTAAATCGGCGTGTGCATCAAAATGAATGACCAAAATATCTTCATATTTTTCTTTTATTGCTTTTATAAAACCTATAGGGGAACTATGATCCCCTCCAAGTAAAATACCTTTTCTATAACTTTTAAGTTTACTTTTTGAAAATTCATAAACTTTTTTAAAAAGATCTTCTGGATTTATAAGTTCTATATCCAAATCTTTTTCATCTACAAAATTTATATTTTCTAGATCTTCAAAAAAAATGGGAGAAAAAGTTTCTAGATTATATGACATTTCCCTTATTTTATTTGGTCCAAATCTAGTTCCTGGGTAAAAACAAGTTGAAGCATCGTAAGGCACTCCAAAAATAAAAATATCACCTTTATCTTTTGAAGAAATAAATTTCACCTTAAACCTCCAAAAATTAGCTAAAAAGGAAATAAGAAATTAAACTAAAAAAAGCTGTTAAAACTACAAAACTTCCAAGTATTTTAGTTTGAGGAATTCCACATTTTTCTAAATGGTGATGAAAAGGTGCCATTTTAAAAACTCTTTTTCCTTCACCATATATTTTTTTTGTAAGTTTATAATAATATCTTTGAATTACTACAGAAAAAAACTCTAAAAATATAATTATTCCTGAAATTATTAAAGCTTTCTCTAAAGAGAAATAAATAAAAGAAGCTAAAATTAAAGCTCCTAAGGCTAAACTTCCAGTATCTCCCATAAATATTCTTGCAGGAGGGAAATTAAAAAATAAAAAAGCTAAAATAGGAGGAATTAATATTAAATAAATTGGGTCATGGCTAAAAGCATATAAAAGAATAAGTAAAATAATAGCTATACTTCCCGCAAGACCATCTATCCCATCTACAAAGTTAAAGGCATTTAAAAATATAATAGAAAATATTACATAATAGATAAGAAAATAAAATAGATTATCAATTTTAAATGAAATTAAACCAAAATCCGCTATATGAACTTTCTTAAAGAAAAATATTAAGGCTCCTAAAAATAAACTAAATAAAATTTGCAAAAATAATTTTTGATTTTCTTTTAATCCTTCCGGCTCATGCAATTTTTTATAGTCATCTAAAAAACCAATAAAGCCAAAGGGAATTAAAGAATATATAACAAGGTATTTTGTATGAGAATCTAAGTAAGAATTAGAAATTAAAAGAGCTATTATCATCGAAAAGATAAAAGAAAGCCCCCCAAAACAAGAAATTTTCCTTTTATGGGAGCTGGGCATATACTCTTTTACTTTTTCGGGAATGAAATCTTTTAATTTATAAGTTAATCCTAAATTTAATAAAAAACTAGTTATACTTGATACAGTAAAACTTATTTTTTCTAACATTTTTAGCCCTTATTTTCCTCTTCTTTTTGTTTTATATTAATTTGGGAAAAAGTAGTTTTTTGGAAAATATAATCTGTAAGACGATTTAAGATATTTCCAACATAATCTATTTTTTTTCTAAGTTCAAAATTTTTAAGCTCTAAGGAAAGTAAAGATAAATATATTTCCTCTATTGTATTTTTAGATTCTTTTGCAAAATCTATATTTCCCTTTATCATTTCTTCTACGGATTTTCTTAAAAGTTCTCCGCAAAAATCTGCAAGCCCTTGAATATAACAATCTTCCTCAATTTCTAAATCTTCATGAGTTGGAATTTTTCTTTCTTTTAAATAAGAATATAAAATTTCCGCTTCAGCAAATTCCTGAAAAGATGTTAGAGCCATACCTATAAATCTAGGTTCGGTTTTTAGTTCAGTTTTTAACCACTCTAAAAGTTCTAGCATTTCTTTTCTTGCTTCCTCTGCTCTTGCATAGTCATCTCTTATAAGAGCATATATAACTTCTTTGGAACGTCTATTTACTTTTATAGCAGTTTGTTTAAATAAATCCTTTTTATCCTCCAAAGCTCTAAAATGCTCACGAAGTTTACTTATATATTCTTGACTTAAAAGAGCCATATTTTTCCTCCTTTTTAAAATTCTTTTCTAATAAGTCTAATAGCCCATAAGTTTCGTTTATACGTTTTATCTTTTCTGTAAGAGTAAAAAAGGTTGTTATTACAGCAGGTATATAAATTAATATGTTCTACTTTTATATTCGGATTAAAAAGTTCTATTTGATATTTAGCAATTTCAAATAAATCCATAAGATAATTTCCCCAGGATAATTTTCTAAAAAATTTTTCATTTCTGTAATATTCTGGAAAAGCTTTTAAAACCTCTTCTCCAACCTCATAGCAATTTTTACATATATGAGCTCCTACAAAAATTTTTTTTATGTTACATCCATAGTCATCCATTTTTTCTAAAGTTTTATAAATTATATTTTTTGAAAGCCCTTTCCATCCAGCATGAATGGCTCCCACCATTGTATCTCCTATAACTAAAAGAGGTAAACAATCTGCAGTTTTTATAGCTATAAAAAAATCGGGAGATGGAGAAATTAAAGCATCTGCATATATAGAAGATGAAGTATAAGAACTTACAAGTTCTATAACATCCGAGTGAGTTTGATTAGGAAGAACAATATTATAGTTGTTTATTTTTTTTATTTGACTTGCATCTATTGGCTTTTGAGTCCAGAAAATTTCGGCATTATCTATTACTTTTAACATTTGAGATCCTCGCATATTTTCGCTTTTCATATGTAGACACTCTATCTAGAATTATATGAATTAAATCTGCACAAATTCCACCCAATAAAAAAAATATAATGTAATTTTTATATTTAACAATAAAATCAAAGTAACTTTCAAAAAATATTTTTAAATCTTTTAGACTTCTTAAGAAAAATTTAAAATCTAAAGAAATTGATTTTAAAATAAGAATTTGCTTAATAAAAAAATATAAAAAAATTATAAAAAGTACAACTATAATAAGGTAAAAGTATCTAATTAAAGTTCCTAAAATTGGAGTATGGGATACTCCTCTATGAGAAGATAAAAAAAAGTAGGGATAGAAAAATATTTTAAAAATTCCCCATCTCTTTGCACTTTTGGAATAAGATAAATCTAAATCTGGAGATAAAAAAAAGGTGGAGAGTAAAAAGCCCACTAAAAATGGCAAGTAATATTCATAGGGTAAAAAAAAATAGATGATAGATGCAAAAATTATGAACATAAGATTTACGGTATCATGTACTAATCCAGACGGCATACCTACCTACTTTCTTATATTCTACTTAAATCTACTTTGTATTTATTTGCAACTTCTAAAATTTTTTTATTTAAATTTTTTAAATCTTGCCAAGCTTGCTCTAAAGAAACATATTCATGAGGTCTTTGTCGAATATAATTTATCAACTCCGGATAGACTTCCATAACCATATCTACGATATTTGATGTCCCTTTTTTGTAAATACCTAATTTTATCATGTCCTCTACTTCTTTATAAATGGATAGAATTTTTATATATACTCCTTGAAGCTCTAAAATTTCAGGTGGAACAATTTGAGGCGTTAAACGAGAAATACTTTTTAAAATATCTATAGCTGGATATATTCTCATATTAGCTATTTGACGCGAAAGAACTATATGGCCATCTAAAAAAGATATAGCTGCATCTGCAATGGGATCACTATGAGGATCATCCCCTTCTACTAAAACTGTATATATTCCCGTTATAGATCCTCTATTTATAAATGCTCCAGCTCTTTCTATAATTTGAGGAAGTAGATTAAAAACGGAGGGGGTATATCCCTTTGTAGTTGGAGGTTCTCCTACAGATAAACCAACTTCTCTTTGAGCCATAGCAAGACGAGTAAAACTATCAACTAAAAATAAAACATCTTTACCTTGATAAGAAAAATAATCTGCGATAGCACAAGCTGTAAATAAAGCTCTTACTTTAACCAAGGGCGGATTATCTGAGGTAGCTACTACTACAACACTTTTTTCTAAGCCTTCTTTACCTAAAGCATCTTCTATAAATTCTCTTACTTCCCTTCCTCTTTCTCCAACTAAACATATAACATTTACATCAGCTTTTGTAAATCTTGCTATCATTCCTAAGGTTGTAGATTTTCCTACTCCAGCTCCAGCAAAAATTCCAATTCTTTGACCTTTTCCAACAGTTAAAAGACCATTTATAGCTCTAATACCTAAGTCCAAGGGTTCTTTGATTCTTGCCCTTTCTAAAGGATTTATAGGTTCAGGTTTTAATTCTATTTTTTCAGTTAATTTAACGTGTTTGTTTATAGGTCTCCCAAAAGCATCTACAACACATCCAAGAAGCTCATCTCCTACTTTTACGGTTACTGGTTGAGAAAGAGCTTCAACATTTCCTCCTACTTTTACTCCTTCCAAATTACCATAAGTAAGAATGATAGCTTTATTATCTTTAAAACCTACAACTTCTCCCTCTACTTTTCCGTCTATAATACACTGCTCTCCCAAGTTTACTTTTGGAAGGCGAGCCCAAATTATATTTCCAGTAACGTCAGTTATTTTCCCACGAATCTTGTAGGGTTTGTATTTGCTTAATTGTTTCTTTAAGCTCCTCTTTAACCACATTTAATCTTTCCTTTACTATACTTTCTACTTCAAAATCCTGAGTTTTTATTCTAAAGTCCCCTATATCTAAATTTTTATCTTCCAAAATTTGATAATGATCTGATTCCATTAAAAATCTAGCTTTATCTAATATTTTAAAAGCTATAGGATTAACAAATATTTGAACTTTAGCATAGTCCTCAAGTTCAAAATCTTTTATAGTTTTTAAAATGTTATTCATAACAATTCCGCAGTCCTTTTTATATTCTTCCTGGATAATAAATTCTATAGAGGAAATTAGTAACTCCTCTAAAATATCCTTATATATTTGAAGTAGTTTTTCCTTAGATTTCTTAAGTTCCTTTTTAATATCTTCATTTAATAATTTTTCAAAATTTTTTATAAATTCTCTTAACTTATTTAGTTTTTCTCTATATTCTTTCTCAATAGACTTTTTCCCATCCTCAAAACCTTTTTTATATCCTTCTTCAAAACCTTGTTTGTAACTTTCTTCTTGAACTTCTTTCAATTTTGTTTCATAGTAATTAGTTAAAGCTGATATTTTTTCATTTAAAATTTGATTTAATTTTTCTTCAAATTCCTTTTCAAGTTCCTTTCTAATTTCAACTTCCAATTCTTTTCTTAAATTTTCCTTAATTTTAGAAAGGGCAAAAGAATCTATTTCATTTTCAAAATTATTAAAAGTATTTTCTTCATTCTTTTCATCCTCATTTTCCTCAGATAAAGAAAAAAGAAATTCTGAGGCAGGAATTAAAGATATATTTTGAGATTGATTTTCTGAATCGTCTTCTTCCCAAATACTACTTAAATTTTCAATTTTCTCATTCACTTTATTTAACCTTTCAAAAATTAATTATCCAAAATAAATTATAGAAAGCTTTTTTACATTTTCAATTCATTTTTTTATCTTCTTGATTTAGCCCATGTGAGAAGTTTTTCTAAAGGGTAAGTGTTTACTATAGTTTCTTTTGGAAGCCAAGCCCTTCTTGCTTGTCCTACTCCTAAAATAATCATCCAAAATTGATCTATAAAATGGGAATCCGTATTTATTGCAAACTTACAGTTATATTCTTTATAAGCTTTATAAGCCAAAACATCATTTAAATCAAGTCTATTAAAATATGAATTTATTTCCAAAGCTACATTATTTTCAGAAGCGGCTTTAAATACTTTATCCCAATCTACAG
>JAMOTM010000008.1 GCA_027002265.1 Aquificota bacterium
ATAATTTAAAAATTCATCTTCCACATACTACAGTTGAAACAAAGGGTCTTATTGTTAAAACCATAGATGAAGAAAAATATAAAAAACTTGGAATTACTTTCGTAGATATAGACTTAGATAGTCGAGAAGAAATATTTAAATATATATTTGAAAGGCAAAAAGAAATTTTAAAAGAGTTAAATGAAGATGCATATTAAAAAAGCTTTTTCTTTAATAGAACTTGTAATTGTCTTAATAATTGTTGGAATAATAAGTGCTACACTTTTAAATAGTTTAAGTATATATACAAAATATAAGTTAATGGAAGCGCAAATTCAAAATGTAAAACATTTAAAAAAAAGTCTTTTACCATATTCTATAAACTTAGAAAGTTTAAAAAGAAAATTAAATTATCTAGCTTTATCTAGAAAGTTTTATGTAATATATTCTCAAGCTTATTTAAAAACATATCCTTATATCTGTAGTTACTTTGAAAACTCTCCAAAATATTTTGATGAAAAATTTATAAAGTTAAAATCTTACTATAAAATTTATCCTAACGTTTTATATTTTTTAGTTTTAGATTCAAATAGTAAACTAGATAAAGATTTTTATATTCTAAAAGATAATTATTTTATACAAAAAAATGGCAAATTATTTGTTATTCCAATAACCTTAGATGAGGTACTTGCCTACTGCTCCAAAATATCTCAGGTTAATATTTTGGATATTAATAAAACTTTAGAACCTTTTGGATATACATTTTCTATTTTTTATCCTTTAGAAAAATATTATATCCTTTACAGTTTAAACAACAAGGATAAAATCCTTCTAAACGGAACTGAAATAAATTTTGCCTTTGAAGATCTAGAATCTGGAATAAATAAACTTACTCTTTACTTATATGATAAAAATAACAATTTGAAGGATATAAGAAACGTTTACTTTCTAGTTCCTCCTACTTTTTCAAATACAGATCTTAATGTCGAGCAAAATGAAACAAGTATAAAGATTTATCTTCCAAATACTCAAACTAAATCTACGTGTTTTATAGATTTTGGAGATGGGAAATACTTATATTTACCTAACTGTGAAAAATATTCTTACATTTATCACAATTATTTATATAAAGGAACCTTTAAGTTAAAAATTTTCATAAATTCAACTTATAGCTCTTATTTTACAAAGGATATTATTATAAATACTTCTAACATTAAATCTTACGTAGATCTTATAGATAATAAAACTTTGTATTTTTCTAATGTTAAAAATAAAACAATCTTAATTTACCTAAATAATAATCTTTTATTAAACAAAACACCTATAACAAATACTTACGTTTATAATATTACGGTACCTATATATACAAAAACCCCATTAAAAGCTATTATTTTATATAAAAATTCTTGGGAAACTAAATTTAACAAATATATTAAATCCACTTTCTCAAATAATTCGTCACCTAATAGTTATCTAAATACTTCCAATATAGATACAATCTACCAACAAAACATTACTCCCTATCTTCAGGATTTAGAAAAGTATATAAGCGCTTTAAATCAAAGCGTATCGAATTTAGGAAGTACAGGTTTTATTCCAGGTTTTGGTAGGGGATATGGAGGTAGAGGAAAAAGAGCTTTATATAATCAAATTTCGGAAATAAATAGTAAAATTTCAAATATTACGGCTGCTCTAAGTATTATATACAAAATATTAAATTTAACTTTCTCAAAGTAAGGGGGGAAATTTGAAATGAAAAAAATAAAAGTAGAATCTTTTGAAATTGACCATGATAAGCTTATGCCACCTTATGTCCGAGCTTCAAAAAAAATAAAAACTTCAAAAGGTGAAGATATTACTTGTTATGATCTTAGGTTTACTTATCCCAATTTAGAATTTATTTCTCAAAAGGGAATCCACTCTTTAGAGCACATTTTAGCTTATAAATTAAGAGAGCATTATGATAAACCTATAATAGATATATCTCCCATGGGATGTAGAACAGGTTTTTACGTATCCGTTATAGGAAAAGAGGATTTAAAAGGAATTTTAGAAGCTGTAAAAAAAGCTCTTATAGATGTTTTAAAAGAAAAAAAAGTTCCAGGCACAAGAAAAAAAGAATGCGGAAATTATAAAGAGCACTCTTTGAAAGAGGCCAAATTTTGGGCTCTAAAATTTTTAGTTCATAATCTTTTATTAAATGCAGCAAAAGAGGGAAAAAAACTAAAAAGAGAAGATATTTATAAAAAGTTTAACCTTAATTCTACTTATTTAAAAAAGCTTTTTTCAAAAGTTTTATCTCATATAGATAAAGTTGAAAAAGAAAAGCATAACTTTAAGCTTTCTGTTTTACTGAAAAATCCAAAAGAACTTACTTTAAAAGAAGCCAAGAAAAAATATAAAAACTATAAAGATACCTTAGAGGAAGCTCCAAAATTAGAAAAATAAAAAAGAATATAATATATATATCATAAAAAATAAAAATATAATTCAATTATGGTTATTTTTAGGAGGAAAAAATGAAATTAAAAGAAGTTGATTTGCCAGGTATAGGGAAAAAATTTTCATTACTAACTTCTCATAATGAAAGAATAGATGTTATTATCCATATTAATGGAAAAAGAGAAATGTTTATTTTTGAAGATGCAGATGACGATGAGCCTGATGCAGATGTGATCCTAAATGAGGAAGAAGCAAATCAACTTGGATCTATTTTAATGGGAGTTTATTTTAAACCTGAAACAGAAAAAGCAAAAGAGCTTATATTAAAAAATTTAGTAATTGAATGGGTAGAAGTAGATAAAGATTCTCCTTTAGCAAATCATACCTTAAAGGAACTTGAAATTAGAAAAAGAACAGGTACTACCGTAATTGCTATATTAAGAGGAAAGGATTTTATTATTAATCCCTCCCCTACAGAAGTAATAAAGGAAGGTGATACATTAGTTGTTGTTGGTTCTAAAGAACAAATAGAAAATTTCAAAAAAGAATTTAAGGTGAAAGATTAATGGCGGAGCATAGCTATAGCTTTTTATTGTTATTTGGGGCAATTTGCGTTACCTTATTTTTTCTAGGATACATAGCTAAAATTATTAGATTTCCTAGCATTGTATTTTTCGTACTAGCTGGAATACTTTTAGGTGGCTTTATTTCCGGGGAACATACCTTAGAAAGAATTAGCGAACTTGGAATTGTACTTCTCTTTTTTTACTTGGGATTAGAATTTAAGATAGAAAGAGCTTTACAAGTTGCAAAAAAAATTTGGCTTGTGGGTCTTTTGGATATACTACTAAATTTTGCTTTAATAATTTTTTTAATGAAACTTTTAAATTTTGATTTATTTACAGCTTTTTTAATTGCAGGCTTATCTTATGCTTCATCTTCAGCTATTACAACGAAAATTATTGTGGATAATAAACGAGTGGCAAATCCTGAAACTGAATTAATTTTAGGTTTAATGGTTTTTGAGGATATTTTTTCTCCACTTATCTTAGCAATTCTATCTTCATTTGCAGTAACTAAAACTTTATCTTTAAAGGTTATAGTTATCATTTTAATCAAAGTTTTAGCCGTTTTTGCGATTTTCACAGCTATAACGTTTTTGGTAAGAGACAAGCTTGCAAAACTTATTGATTCTATCTTAGAAGAAGATATTTTTGTTTTATTTACTCTTGGACTTGTAATTCTAGCTGCCGGAATTACAAAAAAAATAGGTCTTTCAGAAGCTTTAGGTGCATTTTTAGCTGGAGTTTTGATTGCAGAGTGCGGAAAGGAAAAGGAAATAGAAAAATATCTTTTACCTATTAAGGATTTAGCAGTAGCTTTATTTTTCATGATATTTGGAGCATCTATTGCTATTGGAAAAATAAAAATTGATGAAAGGCTTATATCAATTTTAATAGTTTTAATTGCTTTCTCCATAGTAGGAAAGTTTTTAACAGGATTTATAGGGGGACTTCTTTATGGTCTTTCTAAAAGAAGTGCTGCTATAGCTGGTTTTTCTATAATTAATAGAGGTGAATTTTCTGTAGTTATGACTAAATTTGCACCTTCAACTCTTTTACCTCTTGCTGGAGTATATGTTCTTACTATGTCCCTTTTAGGAACTATATTTGCTCAATACGCACCTACTTTAGCAAAATTAATCTTTCCAAAAAAGAAAAAAAAGAAAAAGAGAAAAATTTCTTATACTTAATTAAAACGAGAAGTTTTCTATTAAGTTTTTTATATTTTCTACAAGAAGATTATCTAATTTTTTTACATCTTTTATATTTACTTCAAAACCGGCGGCGTGTTTATGTCCGCCCCCTCCAAATTTTAAAGCAAGAAGACTTACATCAAAATAAAGTTTTGACCGAAGAGAAACTTTAAATCCAAAATCTTTTTCCAAGTAAAAAGCCGCAATTTCTACATTTTCTAAGCTTCTAGGATAATTTACAAAACCTTCAGTATCTTCATAAGTAGCTTTATATTTTTCCAAATCTTTCTTTAATATAAAAGTTCTTGCAAATTTTATATCTTCCCAAAGCTTTATACGAGATAAAGCTAAACTCAAAAGTTTTAACTTTCTATATGGATTTCTTTCATATAAATTTGTAAAAATAATTCTTGGATTTACTCCCTTCGAAAGTAAAAAAGAAGCGATAGAGAAAGTTCTAGTTGTAACTGTCTCGTATGAAAACCCAGCGGTATCGCTATATATTCCTGTATAAATTTGATAAGAAATATTTAGATCTATCAAATCTGGATTTAAAAGATATAAAACTTCAAAAACAAGCTCGGCAGTTGAAGATAAAGGAGACTTTACCAAACTTAAATTTCCAAAGGGTTTTCTTTCTTTATGGTGATCTATTTCTACAATATATTTTGCCTTAGGTAAAAAAGTCCCTATACGTTTTATATCTGCAGTATCACAAACAATGATAGTATCAAAATTACTGTCTTTATATTTTTCTAATTTTTCTATTTTGTCTGAAAAAGGTAAAAAAGATAGAAAGTAGGGAACTTTGTCTTTAAAAGCTATTTTTATGTTTTTGTCTTTGTATAAATTTTTTAAAAAAGTATATATACTAAGTGCACTTCCAATTGCATCTCCATCGGGATTTTTATGCCCGGTAATTAAAATATTTTTTGACTTATCTAAAATATCTTTAAGTTTTTTTGTAAATTCTACTATTTCTTTATCTTTAGTTGGAGCTAGCATTTAAAAATACCCTCATAATATATAAGTCTTCTAAAGTTGTAATTTTTATATTTTTATAATCTCCCTTTAAAATAAAAATTTTCTTTCCTTTTCTTTCCAAAAGACTACTATCATCAGTTACAAAAACATTTTCTTTTTGAGCTTCCAGATGGGCTTCATAAATATCTTTAAAAAAGAAAGTCTGAGGAGTTTGGGTTAAAATAAGATTTTCTCTATTTAAAGTTTTTTTTACAAAATTTCCTTTAATTTCTTTTACGGTATCTTTAGGTTTTGCACCTAAAATAACACCATCTATATTTTTTCTAAAAAGAAGTTCATAACTTTTTACAAAATATTCTTTTTTTACTAAAGGTCTTACACAATCATGGATACTTACAATATCTCTCTTTGAAGGTTTATATTTTTCATAAATATATTTCAAAGCTAAGTAGACACTTTCTTGCCTTTCCTTTCCACCTAAAATTAGATCTATTTTTTCTAAAAAATTATTGTTTTTATAATAATTTTCTAAAATTTGCTTAGCTCTAATTATATTTTCCTTTGGGAAAGTTAAAATTACTTTATCTAAAATTCCAATTTTCCTTATCTCATCCAAGGTATAAAGAAAAATTTCTTTATTAAAAAGTTTTATAAATTGTTTTTTAGCCCCAAATCTTCTCCCGTGGCCTGCACAAGGTAAAACAATAAAATACTTCATTTTTGACCTATCCTAACCCGATACAACTAAAACAAATTTTTTTTGCATAGTTATAAATAATTTGATATTCTTTTAAATATATTCCAAGTAAAATAAAAAATATACCTAGAAAAAAAATAAAATATTTTCTTATCATTTTAAAATTTCCTTTAGGATACCAAATTCAATCTAAATTTTTCAAAAGCTCTTTTTATACCCCTTACAGCTTGGCGAATTCTGTGTTCATTTTCAACAAGGGCTAGTCTTACATAACCCTCTCCATATTCTCCAAAACCTATTCCCGGCGCCATTGCAACTTTTCCTTCTAGAAGCATATATTTTGCAAAAAGAACTGAAGGGGAGTAGTAAAACTTATACATTGGAGAAGCTTTACTTGTTACTTTTAAAGTCTCTGGAGAATACTTTTCCAGGAAAGTTCTATATTCATGTGGATTTTCTAAAACTTTTTTAAAGTAATCCATAAAAATTTCAGGAATTTTTGCCCAAATAAACATTGAAGCCTTTGGTTTAACTACATTCCAACCAATTCTTTTTAAACCATTATAAAGAACATCTCTTCTTTTTTCATAAGTTTTTCTTATCTCCTCAACGCAGTCTTGAGGTCCTTTTAAAGCAATGATAGCCGCAATTTGAATAGGCTGAAAAGTTCCATAGTCTAAATAACTTTTTATTTTATAAAGAGCCGAAATTATTTTTTCATTTCCACAGCAAAAACCAACTCTCCAACCTGCCATAGAATAACTTTTAGATAGAGTATAAAATTCTACAGCTACATCTTTTGCCCCTTCAACTTGAAAAATAGAAGGAGCCTTATAACCATCAAAGGTTATATCTGCATAAGCTAGATCGTTTATTAAAATTACATTATTTTCCTTTGCAAATTTTACAAGTTCTTTGTAAAAGTCTAAGCTTACAACACTTGTAGTTGGATTATGGGGGAAATTTACTAAAATCACTTTAGGTCGAGGCCAGGTTTCTGTATAAGCCTTTATTATTTCCTTAAAATAGAGCTCCTCGTCTACAAACCCATCTTCCTTTAAAATTACCGGAACACTTCTTACATCCCCACCTGCAATAATAACCGAATAAGCATGAATCGGATAACAAGGATTGGGAACTATCGCTACGTCTCCGGGAGAAATTAAGGTAAGCATTAAGTGAGCTATACCTTCTTTAGAACCTATTGTCATAATAATTTCTTTTTCTGGATCTAAATAAACATTATATTTCCTTTGATACCAAAGAGACATAGCTTCTCTTAATTTAAAAAGACCTTTTGTAGATGAATATCTATGATTTCTTGGATTTTGAGCAGCTTCACAAAGCTTATCTACAATATGTTTAGGTGTAGGAATGTCCGGATTTCCCATGCCTAAATCTACAATATCTTCTCCAGAACGTCTAAGTTTCATTTTAAGTTCATTCACTTCTGCAAAAACATAAGGTGGAAGTCTATCTATTCTTGCAAATTTGAACATTCTTCAAGCTCCTTTGGATCTTTCTAAGATTTGAAATAATATTATAAAATATCAACTCTTGTTATTTTGTTAGATGAAACACTTAACTTTCAATTGGAGGTTAAATATGGAAAAATATGCTCTTATATCCGTTAGTGATAAAGAAAATATTGAGAATTTAGCAAAAGAACTTGTAAATTTAGGCTACAAAATAATCTCTACAGGTGGAACTTATAGACTTTTAAAAAAGGTTTTACCTGAAGATAAACTTGTAGAAGTAAAAAATATAACAAACTTTCCTGAAATTTTAGATGGAAGAGTAAAAACACTTCACCCAAAAATTTTTGGAGGAATATTAGCCGATAGAAGAAAAAAGGAGCATGTTGAAACTTTAAAAGAGTTTGATATTCCAGATATAGAAATTGTAGTTGTAAATCTTTATCCTTTTGAAAAAGTAGTTTCTCAAGGAGCAAATCTGGAAAAAGCTATAGAAAATATAGATATCGGCGGAGTATCCCTTTTAAGAGCTGCAGCTAAAAATTTTGAAAATGTTTTAGTTGTTTGTGATAAAAGCGATTATGAAGAGCTTATAAAGAGATTAAAAAATAACAAAATAGATTTCAAATACAGATTAAAACTTGCTTTAAAAGCATTTGAAAGAACAAAAAACTATGATGCAGCTATTTATGAATATCTTAAAAATATGGAATAAAGGAAAAGATATTAAATATTATATTTGCTATTCACATTATTTAGATATACTAATATTTGATATAATTTTTATGCCTATTCAATTATATTTGAAGCAAGGAGGCTATTTTATTATGAGAAAATTAATTATACCTATGTTAGTATTTACTTTATTTGGAGGCTTCAGCATAGGATGTCTTAATAAAAATGAAACTTCAAATTCAGCAAGTACTAAATTAAGCAAAAATAAGGATTTACAAGAGCTTTCTAAAATTGAGTTTAAAGACCTTAATAATAAAACAATTTCTTTAAAAAATTATAAAGGATATCCAGTCATTGTTATCTTTTTTTCTACCGAATGTCCAGCTTGTGTAAAAGAATCTCAATTTTTAGCAAAGCTTTATAAGGAAAACAATGGAAAGGTAAAGGTTATTGCTTTAAATTTGGATATTCCACGAGAGCAAGCTTTTATCTTAAAAGAATTTAAAAAGGAACTTAATATAGATTATCCTATTGTTCCAGCTTCTTCTGATGTTGGAAAAGCGTGGGATATTTTAAATGTTTATACTCAAAGTGATTTTATTCCTCAAATGTTTATTTTTGATAAAGAGGGAAACTTAAGGTATTATAATGTAGGTTTTAGTGATAAAGTTTCTCAAAAATTAAACGAAGCTATTAATAAATTAAAAGAAGAGTAGGAAGGTTTTTTCCTTCCTACTTTTTAAAAATAAATCTTTGAAAATCTGCCTTTAAGGCTAAAAAAGTTAAAAATAATAAAATGATAAATCCCCAAATTTGAAGTTCATATCTTATGTTTTCAGGAAGAGGTCTTCTAATAATACCTTCTATTATAAAAGTAAAAAGATGCCCTCCATCTAAGACTGGAATTGGAAGTAAATTTAAAAGCCCAAGCTGCAAACTTAAAAGTGCTAAAAATACAATAAAAGAATTTAAGCCATTTTTTAAAGCATCTCCAGAATATTTTGCAATGCTTATGGGACCACCCACACTCTTTTCTAAAGTACTTGGTGCTTTAAATATGGAAGCTATAAATTCAAAAACTTTTTTTGTATAGGTTATAAGAGCTTTAAAGGCAAGTTTATTTGCTTCAAGAAAAGAAATTTTCTTTTTAACATTTTCGTCTGCATATAGATAAGTTACTCCAAAAGGAACTTTACTTGAGTTAAAGTAAAGAAGAACATCTTTCGTTTTATTTTTATTTAAAAGTAAAACTTTTACTTTTATTTCTTTTTTTCCCTCTTTTTCTAAAATAAGCTTTTTATAGTAAGAAATATCATACCAAGAAGATATAGAATAATTATCTATTTTTAGAAATTTTATATTTCCGTATACTTTAGCTTTTGAAAGTAAAGAGTTATTTACTACTTTTCCTATAGGAGGACGATAAGGAAAAATATTTTTCAGGGTATTTATCTTTAAAGTTCTATTATTTTCTAAAGTTAATATATAAGGAGGCTTTTCTTTTAAAGCTATCTTTTCAAGCTCTTTAAAATTTTTAACGGGCTTTTCATTTATTTTTTTTATAACTTCATTGTTATAAACATTTAAAGGTGAACTTATATTTAAAGTAAAGAAAATAGGTTTATTAAAAAAATCTTTTGGAATAGAAAAATTAAAATAAAAAATAAAAACAAAAAGAATATAAGTCAATAAAATATTTGCTAGAGGACCACCCAAAACAATTAAAATCTTTTTATATAGTTTTTCCTTTTGAAAAAATTCTTTCTCATTTTCAAATCTAACATATCCTCCAAGAGGTATAAGGGAAAGTTTATAAGTAGTTTCTCCAATTTTCTTTTTGAAAATAGCGGGACCAAAGCCAATGGAAAAATCCTTTACTTTTACTCTTAAAAGTTTTGCCATTAAAAAATGACCTAGTTCATGAATAGTAACTAAAATCCCAACTGCTATTAAGAAAGCAAGTAGATATATCATATTTCCCTCGATTTTTTATAATTTACTTATTTATTATTTTTGAATATACAAATATAGTATAATATTTAAAAAATATTAACTAAATTAATAAACCCCTAACAAAAATAGAAGCATAACTCCCAGAAGGTAAAAATATCTCAAAAGTTATCTTATCTTTTTCTTGATTTAGGATCTTTAAATTTTTAGGAAGTATAAAAGCTTTTCTTACATTATCCTCTAAAAATCTTACACCTAAAATTTCCTTTTCAAAATCCTTTTCTGAAATTCCAAATTTTTCCAAAACTTTATTTATAAGTATTTTTATATCTTCTTGGGGAATATACTTATAACCTAAAAAGGGAATTTCTAAATTCTTAAATTCCTTTTTAAAATTTAAGTTGTAAGAAAGAAAATAGGGTTCAAAAAATTCTACCCTTTTAAACTTTAAATTTTTTTCTATAAATAGTCTTAAAACTTCGTTCCAAATAATAGATTGCAAAGCAAAAGCCCAAAGAAGTTTTATTCTTTTTGGAAGTTCATTTAAAGCTTTTTCAATGTCATAACCCTTTATAAGTTTTTTTAACATATCTTTCTCGTATTCTTCCAACCTTTCCTTTTGAAGCTCTAAAATATCTTCCCAAGTTATATTTTCTAAACTATCACTTCCAAGATAATATATCTTTAAAGCCTTTTCAAAATTTCCTTTTAATAATTCGCTATACATAAAATCTTTTCTTCCCTTTATAGTTCCAAATCTCTGCTCGCCATAATAATTTGGAAAAGGGATTTCCTTTCTTAGGTTTAAATTTTTTGAAACTTTTTCTTTTAAACTCTTATTTAAATTTCTTAAAGTAATTTCAAATAGGTTTCCTTTTAACTTTCCAAGTAAAAGAGGAGTTTTAGAATAGCAGAAAAATTTTAAGGAAAAATAATAAGGTTTTTTTACTTTTGAAATTATCCACTTATTATTTCTTTTCACGAAAATGCATTCTTTTACTTTATACTTTTGAGGAATAGATATATACTGCCAAGTTACAGCAAATTTATCCTTTAGACCAGCATATCCGATTTTATTTTTGGGAATATTAAAAAACTTAGAAATTACTTCAATGGCTTCTAAAGTAGATATACATCTTTTTTCTAAAATAAAGATTTCATAGGGACCTTTCTTTAAAGGTTTTAGATTTACCTTTTCATAAACCTTAAAATCCTCTGGAATTTGCTTAAATACTTTTTCTAAAATAAGATTAACTTTTATAACTTTCATTTTGTTTATTTCCCCAATAAAATTGTGTATTTATTCTATTTATAGCAAATAAATCCTCGAGGGAGTTGATTATAATCAAAATAAATTTCTACTTTTTTATATAACGAATTTAAAAAACTCTTTAAACTTCTTATCTGATAAGGTGCACACTCAAAAATATATACACCATTTTCCTTTAGTCTATAGAAAACTTCCTTAGATAAAGTTTTTAAAAAATCTAAAGAAGCAAATAAAGCAATTTGTGGTTCATATTTAACTTCTTTAGAAATAAAAGGAGAGTTTGTTTCAATATAAGGTGGATTAGATAAAATTAAGTGAAATTTACAACTTTTGAAGGCTTTAAGTTTATCTTGCAAAGTAAGAAAAGCATCCATTTTATGAAACTTAAGATTTAACTTTGTAATTTTTAAAGCTTTTAAGGAAATATCACTAAAAAAAAGTTTTATGTTTCCTTTATATTTTATTTTATTTTTTATATAGTTATAAAAGGAAATACCTATACAACCACTTCCACAACATAAATCTAGTACATTTAATTTTTTAAAAGCGTGAAAGTTTTTTTGAAAAACTTTAATAGCTTCCTCTACTAAATTTTCAGTTTCACGTCTTGGGATTAAAACATTTTCATTTATAAAAAATTTATACCCAAAAAAATAAGTTTTTTTAGTTAAGTACTCTATTGGATAATCAGGAGGTTTTGATTTAAAAAGATCTATATATTTTTCTATATACTTTTTTAATTTTTCAAGATCTTCTTTTGTAAAGTTATAGATACTTTTTTCAAAAAGATTTTCTAAAAATAGAATAAAACGCTTATTATTTAAAGATTTAGAGCCCAAAAACTTTTTAATTTCAAAATATAGCATCTGCCTAAAAACCTTTATATTATATAATCTAAATATAGGTTCTATTTTAACTTAGAATTATTAATTACTATTCAAATATTTTTAGATTAAAAGTTTAATTTCGTTTATTAATTAGGAGGATATTCTATGGCAAGTATTATAAAAGCTGAGACTTATGAAAAGTTAAGAAGAGCTATAAAAGACGATGAAGCCGTTATGCACTTAGTTAGAGACTTGGAAGAAGGTATTGAAAAGTATCTAAAAGAAAATGCAAAACAAATTGAAAATGAACTTTATATTGGCATCTTACAAAAACTTGTTACCAAAGAGGAATTTAAAAGTGAAATTAATCGTTTAGATCAGAAAATCGATTTTGTTTATAAGGATTTAAATAATAAGATTCAGGAACTAGGTAAAAGAATAGAAATTATGTATACTGAAATTAATAAACGTATGGACTATCAACATCAAGCTTTGCAAAGTGAAATAAAAAGAGTAGAGCAAAACATAAATGCTAAATTTTGGATACTAATTATAATTATGCTAATTGGTTTTACTTTGCTTAATCCTTATACGGCAAATATTATTAAAAGTCTTATTTCTTTTATTAAATAAGGAGGGTAAATAAGTGCCAAAGCTTGTAAAAACTGAAACTTATGAAAAGTTAAGAAAAGCAATCGGAGATAGTGAA
>JAMOTM010000009.1 GCA_027002265.1 Aquificota bacterium
CTTTTGCAAAAATTTGAAAGATTTCTTATATATTTGTGAACTAAACTATTTGGATTTTTAAGTTTATGACTTTCATCACATATTAGAATGTCAAAGTTAAACTGAAAAACTTTTTCAAATTCTTTAAAAAAACTTGGTAGTTTTAAGACATCTTTTAAAAAATACCTAATGTAATCATAGCTTACTATTAGAATTTCTTTTTCTTTTTTTTCAAAAAAATCTCTTAAAATTCTTTCTTTTTCTTTTGAAGGAAGATCACTACTTATCACTTTTAGATAATTTAAATTTTCTTTTTCTATCCATTTTTGAAACTCTAAATAAGTGGTATAAGTTAAAAAGGCCGGAGTTATATATAAAATTTTTTGAGGGGAAACTTTTAAAAGATTGTCTATTAGATCTATAATTATTTTAGTTTTCCCTAAACCTTGCTCCAAGAAACATGCCCAGTCATTTACAGAAAATAAAAATCTTGTTATAAATTTTTGATAATCATATGAATTTTCATCTTTAAACTTAAAGTCTAGCTCTTTATCAAATTCAAATATGAAATTTTTAAGGATATCTATAAAATTCTTTCTTTCTTTTTCTTTTAGAATTTGCTTTTCTAAAAAAAATTCTCTTAAAGTGGAGTAATATTTAAAACTAATTTTCGTAAGTTTTGAAATTTCTTTTCTTTCTATGCCAAGCTCGTAAAAAAGGTAAAAAATTGTAGAATGTTTAGGAAAATATACTTTATCTTTACTTTCCTTTAAAATAAAGTAATTTAGAAGTTTTGAAAATTTTTTATTTTTGTCTAATATCGTGTTTTTTATTTTATCTTTTCTAATAAATATTTTTTCATTTTTCATGATTTATTTCTAAAATAGTTTTGCATAAATTTTTATTATTTTTTGTTTTAAATATACGAAAATTAATATATATAAATCAAAATATATCAAAATCTCTATAATGTGAAATAATTTTATTTAAATTTTATATCTGTTTTTTGATTTTTCGAGAAAAAGTACTATAATTAATATTGGTATAAAATTTTTTTGCAAAATAAATTATTGGATCTAGTTAAATTTTGAATAAAAATTTAAAAAAAATACTATATAGGAGGCTAGGTTATGAAAACCATTCGTAAATTAATAGGTGTGATGGCTTTAAGTGCTTTAACTACTGCACCAGCTTTAGCAGTAACTGGGCCTGTAACTTTATCTAAAGAGTCCGAAACTTGTATTGGTTGTCACAAACGTGTATCCCCTGGAATTGTTTCTCAATGGAAAAACAGTGCTCACTCTGGAGCAGGAATTGGATGTTATGAATGTCATAAAGCTCAAAGCGTAGATCCAGATGCTCAAAAGCACTTTGGATTTTATATTAGAACTGTGCTTTCTCCAAAGGCATGTGGAAAATGTCACGTACAAGAAGCAAAAGAGTTTATGGCATCTTATCACTCTAAGGGTGGAAAATTTGTAGAATCTCCTAAAAATGTGCTTGGATTATTAACAACAGGAGCTCCAAACGCATTTGTGGGATGTGCAAGATGTCATGGATCTAAGGTAAGATTAGACGCAAAAGGAAGACCGATAGCAGGAACATGGCCAAATCAAGGGATTGGAAGATATAATCCAGATGGAACCCAAGGATCTTGTACAGCATGTCACTATGCTCACTCATTCTCTTTAAAACAAGCAAGAGAACCAAAGACATGTGGTAGATGTCACCAAGGTCCAGATCATCCGGATATTGAAATCTTTGAACTTTCTAAACATGGTATTGCTTGGGAAGCTCATAAAAGTGAAATTGAATCCAAACTAGATAGAAAATATCTAATATTAGGAGAAGATTATGCACACGCTCCAGCATGTTTTACTTGTCACATGGGAGCAACTGTAAATGGTCTTAAAACAACTCATGATGTTGGAGCTAGAAACTCTTGGAACTTAAGAGGACCTATTTCTAAACATACTAAAAACTGGAAAAAGAAAAGAAAAGATATGCAAAAAGTTTGTCTTGTATGTCACTCTAGAACTTGGGTAAAAGACTTCTATAAAGCATTTGATGCTTATGTAGAACTTTACAACAAGAAATTTGCAATTCCAGCAAAACAAATGGTTACATTCTTACACAAAAAAGGTGTACTTGATGCAGTACCATTTAACGAGCAAGTTGAATGGGATTACTGGCACTTATGGCACCATGAAGGAAGAAGAGGTAGACAAGGAACTGCTATGGCAGCTGCGGATTATTCTCACTGGCAAGGTATCTACCTTGTTGCTTATAACTTCTACTTCAAATTCCTACCACATGCTGATCAAGCTGTTATGAAAGCATATAAAGAAGGTAAGATTTCTAAATCTGTTGTAAGACAATGGAATGCTCTCAAGAAGAGAATTCTTTCTAGAAAAGAACACAAATGGTTTACTGCAAAATCTATGGACGAAATTAAAGCTCTTGAAAGATATTATCTTGAAAACTTCCTTAAACAAATGGCAAGATAATATTTTTAGGGGGCATTTTGCCCCCTTTTTGGAGGTTTTTAATGAAAAAATCCCTTTTGATATTTATTTTAATATCAACTGCTTTTGGGGCTGTAAAAAACATAAATATAGACTTAAGAGAAGATATATCTAAAATATCTTTGTCTCAAACTGAAAAAAAAGAATATATTGAAAAATTCAAAAAGGAACCTGTTAAATTTATTTTTTCTATATACGATGATTATCACTTTAACAGAGTAGATGAAGGTATAAAAAAGACTTTATCGGTTTTGGATTATCTTCAAAAGAAAGATTTAAATTATGAAATAAAAAGTCCTTATCTTAGATGGAAAAAAAATTATCAAATTCAATCTACACTTTATACTTTACTGGGTCTTTTATACATTAAAAAAGCTGGTTCTATGGATAAAAGTTTAAGAGAAAAGGAAAGAAAATATATTTTAGATGTTTTAAAAAAGAAAGGAAAATTAACAAATGAAGATCTAGATTATTTAGCAAAGTTATCTCGTCAAGAAGATGAAGAAATAGAAAAAAATTCTAAATTTTATATAGATAGAGCTATTAAAGCTTTCCAGAAAGCTATAGAGCTTTTCCCAGATAATCCGTATCCTTATTTTCAACTGGCTAAATTTTATAAGGAAAATTCCTCAAATAGTTTAGCTAGTAAATATTTAGAAAAAGCTGCAAAATTATTTTTAAAATATGGTCAAAAAGATATGTATTTCTCTTTAATTGAGGAAGCGAAAAAAGAAGGTTATAGTAAGGAAACCATAAAAAGGCTTGAGGCTTTAAATAAATGAGAAAAATGAAATTTATAACACTTATATTTGCTGTGATAATGTTTCCATCTTGTGCATCGCAAAGCGTAGCTGTTACGAAAAATAAGGAAGTTTTTGATAAAAATAGCAAAAAAGTACAAAATGAAATGCATTCTGAGGATAAAGAAAAGTTATTTAGAAAATATATAAATTATGCTCTTATATGCATATCTCACGAAGATTTAGATTCAGCATTAGAATATATAAAAGAGGCTGAAAAATATAAAACAAAAGATACTCCGGAGTTTTATGAACTTCGAGGGAGCGTTTACGAAGGATTGGGAAACGAAACTCAAGCTTTTAAGGATTATTATAAAGCCATGATGCTTTATTTTAACTGTGGTAATTATGAAAAGGCTTTGGAAATGGTAAGTTCCTTAGAGAGTATAAGGTTCGGAGATCCAAAACTTTTAGAATGGGAAAAGAAAATAAAACAAAAACTTTATGAAAAGCGAATGGAAAAATTGAGAAACTTAAATAAAACTTCAAATGAAAGTTTGTCTGGGTAAGAAAGGGAGATTATTAGATGAGAAAAACTATAAAAGTTTTTTTATTTCTTTTTCTTTTAAATATGGTTGCTTGTTATAATTCTTATGATTTGAAAGATAAAAAATCAGAAAATTACATTGATAAAAGTCATAAATCAGATTTAGAAATTTCTCTTTCAAACGAAACTTTAACATGTTTATCTTGTCATAAAATTCAGACTCCATCTATAGTTTTACAATGGAAAAGTAGTCCTCATTATAAAAATGGAATTGGATGTTACGAATGTCATCAAGCTGAGAAAAAGGATATAGATGCGTTTTATCATAATGGATTTTATATAAGAGTTGTATTATCTCCGAAAACATGTGGAAAGTGTCACGTACAAGAAGCAAAAGAATTTATGGCATCTTACCACTCTAAGGGTGGAAAATTTGTAGAATCTCCTAAAAATGTGCTTGGATTATTAACAACAGGAGTTCCAAACGCATTTGTGGGATGTGCAAGATGTCATGGATCTAAGGTAAGATTAGACGCAAAAGGAAGACCGATAGCAGGAACATGGCCAAATCAAGGGATTGGAAGATATAATCCAGATGGAACCCAAGGATCTTGTACAGCATGTCACTATGCTCACTCATTCTCTTTAAAACAAGCAAGAGAACCAAAGACATGTGGTAGATGTCACCAAGGTCCAGATCATCCGGATATTGAAATCTTTGAACTTTCTAAACATGGTATTGCTTGGGAAGCTCATAAAAGTGAAATTGAATCCAAACTAGATAGAAAATATCTAATATTAGGAAAAGATTATTATCATGCTCCAGCATGTTTTACTTGTCACATGGGAGCAACTGTAAATGGTCTTAAAACAACTCATGATGTTGGAAGTAGACTTTCTTGGAATTTAAGAGCTCCCATTTCTAAACATACCAAAAATTGGAAAGAGAAAAGATCAAAAATGGAAAAAGTTTGCGAAAATTGTCATTCTATTTCATGGGTAAAAGACTTCTATAAAGCATTTGATGCTTATGTAGAACTTTACAACAAGAAATTTGCAATTCCAGCAAAACAAATACTTACATTCTTACACAAAAAAGGTGTACTTGATGCAATACCATTTAACGAACAAGTTGAATGGGATTATTGGCACTTATGGCATCATGAAGGAAGAAGAGGTAGACAAGGGACTGCTATGGCAGCTGCGGATTATTCTCACTGGCAAGGTATCTACCTTGTTGCTTATAACTTTTATATGAAACTTTTACCGCATGCAGATCAAGCTGTTATAAAAGCATATAAGGAAGGTAAGATCTCTAGAGATGTTGTAAAGCAATGGGAAAGATTTAAATTTTCTATATTAAATTCTCCTGAGCATGCTTGGTTTAAAAGAGCTCAAACCTTTAAGGATTTGGAAGATTTAGAAAAGTTTTACCTAAGAAAGTATTTAAATGATATGCAAAACAAAACCTTTGAATAAAAGGAGGCTTTATAGGTATGAGTTTAAAAGGGATTGTTATTTCTTTGATTATAGGAGCTGGTATAGGGGTTGTGGCTTCTTTAATTGGAGCTGAGCAAATGGAAAGGACCGCAACTCCTGAATTTTGTATGTCTTGTCATGAAATGAAACCTATGTATGATACGTGGTTAAAAGGTCCCCATGGCCCTCTAGGTAATAAAGCTGGAGCTATAAGAGCATCTTGTGCAGATTGTCATTTACCTCATGATAGCGTTATAAGTTATCTTACTGAGAAGATAAGAACAGCAATGAAAGATGGCTATTATCATACGAAAAAAGAGCTTATTAATAACGTAGATTTTTGGTTAGAAAAACTTGACCCAAAAGAGGTTAAGAAATATACTTATGAAAGTAATTGCATTCACTGTCACGTGAAACTTCCAGATAATGCGCTCCATGAAAAATATAAAAAGGGTGAAATTAAAGATACTTGTTTGGATTGTCATTGGTATGTAGGACATGGATTTTACTATGAAGAATATCTTAAAGAATATTTTGAATCTAAAAATAAAAACGAAAATAATATTAATTTAGAATAAAAAAAATAAAAGGGAAGGTGAGGTATGATGGGAAAAAAAGTAGGACTCATAGTATTAAGTAGCTTTTTACTTGGTGCAAGCGCGTTTGCTTTTTCTTTTGAAACTCATCCGGTACCACCTGATGTCATTAGACTTTTACCGCCTCAATATCAACAATGTTCCTCTTGTCATGCGGATGTAACTCCTAAGATTTACCAATCTTGGAAAGCCTCTAAACACTATATTGCAAATGTGAAATGTTTCCAATGTCATGGTACCTTTAATGATTTTTACAAAGTTCCGCCAATTTCTAAATGTGAAGCTTGCCACTATCAAGAAGTAAAAACTATGAAGGAAAAAGCTCCAAATATGACTTGTTGGGACTGTCATCCAGCCCACATTTTTGAATTTCATGGTAAGGGTGTATCTTCCAAAAAATAAAAAAAAGCATAAATTATATATCTTAAGTTTTAAAAATTAAAAAGTGGAGGCTTAATCATGAAGGCAGATAGAAGAGAATTTTTGAAAAAGAGTGCTGCTTTAACTGCGGCATCCTTAGTAGGAATTAACTTAAAATTAGATAAAGGATCTCTAATTACAAAAGCTAATGCTCAAGAGTGGATGGATGAGGAAGAAGATTTACTTCAAGTTCCAGAAGAAGTTAAAAATTCACCATCTTATAAAGAAGATGATGATGGAACAGTTTGGGTAAGAGGAGTTTGTAGATTCTGTGGAACAGGATGTAAGGTATGGCTTGGTTTTAGAGATGGAAAACCAGCTATTATTCGTGGAGTAGAAGATTCTGCTATTAATCACGGTCTTTTATGTATGAAAGGTATGCTCTTTTACAAACTTTTTAGACATCCAGATAGATTAACAAGGCCACTTTATAGAAAAAGTAAAAAAGAACCATTTAGACCAATTTCTTGGGATAAAGCTTTTGAAATTATGGCAGATGAAATGATTAAAGCTATTAAAAAAGGAAGATGGGCTCCTTTTGGATGGTCCTCTATTGCGTATTATGGTTCTGGACAATGTTTAACTGAAGAAACTTATCTTTTACAAAAGCTCTTCAGATGTATTGGAACTAATAATATTGAAGGAAACCCAAGACTTTGTATGGCATCTGCAGTTGGAGGATATTTAACTAACTATGGTACTGACGAACCAGCTGGAGGTTATGCAGATTTAGATAAAGCTGAAACTATCTTTATTATTGGTTCTAATACCGCAGAAGCTCATCCAATTGTTTATGCAAGAGTAATGAAAAGAAAATTAAACAATCCTAATGACGTAATGGTTATAAATGCTGACCCAAGAATTTCTCCAACCTCTAGAATTGCAGATATTCACTTACAATTTAAACCAGGAACAGATTTAGCTTTGTTAAATGCTATTGCTCATGTTATTGTTTACGAAGGACTTTATAATAAAGACTTTGTAAATAAATATGTTCGTTTCCATGCATTTACACCTGGAAAAGATAAAAATCCTTTAATTGGACATGAAGTATCCTTTGAAGAATATAAGAAATTCCTCAAAAAATATACTCCAGAATATGCTGCAAGAGTTTGTGGTGGAAATATTACCCCTGAAATTATTAGAAAAGTAGCAAGAAGAATAGCTACAACTAAAACTGTAACTATGTGGACAATGGGTATCAATCAAAGAACTCGTGGAGTTTGGGCAAACAACTTAATTACAAATATTCACCTTTTAACTGGAAACCTTTGTAAAGATGGAGCAGATTCTTTATCTTTAACCGGACAACCAAATGCTTGTGGTGGAGTTAGAGAAGGTGGTGGTCTTTGTCATATCTTACCAGGACATAGAGTAGTAAAAAGCGCAAAAGATAGACATGAGTTAGAAAAAATTTGGGGAGTTCCAAAAGGAACTATTCCACCGAAACCTGGACATCATACCGTAAAAATGTTCTCTGCGGTTTCCTTTACTGAAGAAGATAAGAAAAGATTTGGATTTAAGGATCCAAGAGATAAAATTAGATTTATCTGGATTAATGAAACATCTCCTCTTCAATCTTTACCAAATTTAAGAAGATTTGTAGAAGCTTTTGCAAAAGATGATGTATTTGTAGTAGTAAGCGATATCTTCCCAACAAGAACTACAGAATATGCAAACTTAATCTTACCTGCAGCTTTCCACTTTGAAAAAACTGGAGTTTATGGATGTACAGAAAGACGTTCTCAACTTACTCCAAAAGCTGTAAAAGCTCCTGGCGAAGCAATGCCAGAAGCTTGGATGGTTGTGAAATTTGCGCAAGTTCTTGCTAAAAAACTTGAAAAAGAATCAGATCCAAGACTCAGAAAAAGAGCGTATACAGTTTATAAAGCAGTTGAACCATTTATTAAAGTTGCAGAAGAAGATCCATGGTACGGACTTTCAAAAGCTATTTGGAATGAATATGCTGGAAAGGTAACAAAAGGTAGAGATAGTGATCTTTCTGGAGCTACTTATGAAGTTCTTCTTGAAAGACCAGATGGTGTTCAATGGCCAGCTCCTACTGTGGAAATTGCAAGAAAAGGTGGTACATTAAGAAGATTCGTAGTTGGTAAAGATCCAATTGCTACTGAACTAGCAAGAAAATATCCTGAGAAATTTAAAGGATGGAAAGTTATTGATTATGGACATCTTCACAAAGATTATAGATTCTGGGCATGGCTTAGACCTTATAAAGGACCAGCTGAAGCACCAGATGCAGAATATCCATTCTATCTCTCTACTGGTAGAGTTATCGACCACTGGCACACATCTTCTATGACAGGTAGAATTCCAGAGCTTATGAGAGATTACCCACATGCTTGGGTAGAAATAAATCCAAAGGATGCCGAAAGACTTGGAATTGGACCAGGTGATCTTGTTCTTATAGAAACAAGAAGAGGTAGAAATATTATTCCAGCAAGAATTTCTACTCAACAAGGTCCAATGGAAGGAATGGTATTTGTATACTGGTATGACCAAGATAAAAACAGAATGATAAACTTCTGTACAAAAGATGCATTTGATCCAGGTTCTAAAGAACCTGAATATAAGATTTGTGCATGTAGAATTAGAAAATATGCTCCCGCCCAACCATTAAAACCATTCTTAACAAAATTGGAAGAAGTCGGAGAAGAAGAATACTTACATAATTCCGAACTAAATAAGGAAGAAAAATTAGCTGATTAATACTTTTTTTGGGGCTGCCCCTTAGTGGGTGGCCCCATTATTTTTTACCTATACAAAAAGTTAGATATATTAAACATTTCCAAATAAAAATTTACATATTTAAAAAAGCTTTTAATATGAGGTTTTAAGATGCCAATAGTTGGATGTGTGGTTTTTGCTAAACCCGAAAAAGGTAAGGAAGTAGAAGAAAAGTTAAAAAAAATAAAAAATGTTGAGGTTTACGCTGGAGAATATAAGGAAGAAGATAAAGCTTATTTAATAGTAGTTGTTTTAGAGGGAGAAACTTTTGAGGATGTAGAAGCTTTAGAAAAACAAATAAACTCTATAGATGGCGTTATGCATGTAGGAGTGGCCGAGGCATACTTTCTTGATGAATTTGAAAAGATAGAAAAAGGAGAAATTGTTCCTAAAAATCCTTTTGGAAAGAGAAGAGGATGTTCTTCTTGCAAGCTTAATATTGTAGAGGACGAAAATGAAGGAAAGGTTCACTAAAAATTCTAGCATTAAAAATGAAAAAGTAGATACAAAAAAACGAAAATTAATTAAGGCTACTATCGGGGCTTTTATATCTGGAACTTTATTTGGATGTGACAAAAAGGAAATTTTAGGGAAATTAAAAGATCCAAAAAATATAGCAAAATCTCCAATAACTGTAAATATCCTTAGACCTCCTGGTGCCGTTGATGAAAGAGAATTTGCTCAAAAATGTATTCGTTGTGGTAGATGTGGAGAAGTATGTCCTTATAATTGTATTAAATATTTTGATATTAAGGAAGCTGGTGTATTTACTTTTACACCTTATATAAATGTTTTGGAAAAACCATGTTATTTATGTATGAAATGTGTTGAAGTATGTCCTTCTGGAGCTTTAGTTCCATGTGAAAAAGAAGATGTAAGAATGGGAATAGCTGTTTTAGATAGAGTTATTTGCTTAACTTGGAATATGTATGAGACTGGAATTTTATGTAAGACATGTTTTAACGTTTGTCCTTTTTCTGGAAAAGCTTTAAAGTTGGATTTACATATGAGACCATATATTGATGAAAATTATTGCACTGGATGTGGAATTTGTGCTTATGCTTGTCCAGCTGATACTCATCCTAGAAGCAAAGGAAAAAAAGCTATCTATATTATGCCTGTAAGAATTTATAAAAAGAAAAAGAAGGAAAAGAAAATTTAGGGGGATAAAAATTGAAAAAACCATTTTATAAAAGAATTACCTTTTATAGATACTTATCTCTTACTTTATTTTTCCTTCTAATAGTAATTAATCCAATTTTAATTCATAAATATGGTATTACTTTTATTCAAGGGTGGTACCAATCTTTTGCATTTGGAAATTTATTTATAGTATCTCCCTTGGAAGGATTAGAAAGTATTTTAACATCTCGTTCTATATATTTAACTACTATTATTGGAATGCTTCTTCCTATAATTATAGCTCTTTTACTTGGAAGAGTATTTTGTAGTTGGGCTTGTCCAATAAACTTTTTATCTATGCTTACTGATAAAATATTGGGTATTTTTTCTCAAAAATTAAAATATAATAGGAATTTAATTACATTACCAAGATATATTTTGTGGTTTGCTTTGATTACAGAACTTATTTTAACTTTAATTATAGGCTATCCTCTTTATGTTTGGTGGTCTCCCCAAGCTTTAGTAGGTAGAGAAATTATGCTTTATGTATTTTATAAAACTTTAACTATAGAACTTATTATTGTATTTGTGGTCTTATTTATGAATTTACTTACAAGAAGATTTTTCTGTAGATATTTATGTCCACTGGGTGCTTTACTTGCTCTTTTGGGAAAAGATAGAAAACTAGTAATAAAATATAATCCAAATCTTTGTGTAAATTGTAAACTTTGTGATTCAAGATGTCCCATGAATATTAAACCATCTCAAGGAGAAAGCATGTCTATTTACTGTTGGAACTGTTTTGAATGTAAAGATGTATGTCCAAAGGGAGCTTTGGAAATTAAATGGGGGGATATAAAAGAATTCAAAAAAGAAAATGAAAAGTTAGTTCTTGTTCCAAAAGAAAATATAATTTAATATGAAATTTTGTAAATTTCTTTTCCAAAAAAAAGATTATATATATTTTTTAAATAGGTTTTTCCTTCATCTAAAATTTGGTACAAAGGATTTTTAGGAATGGCAATTTCAACTATTTTAGCATTTTTTGTTTTAGATAATTTCTTTATAAGACTTTCTGCAAAATAATAATCTCCAATGTAATCAACAAGTCCTACTTTTTTTGCAAGTCTACCAGTATATATTTTTCCTTCAGCTAAATTTTTTACTTTATCTAATGGAATATTTCTGTTCTTTGAAACTGCCTCTAAAAATTGATAGTAGCTATCATAGATAGTTTGATTTATAAGTTTTAGTTTGTAATCAACGGGTTCAGAAAACGGGTTAAATATATCCTTATATTTTCCAGCTTTAATAATTTTTGCTTCTATGCCTATTTTATTAAGCAATTTTCCAACGTATATCCACTCTGCGAAAACTCCAATACTTCCAGTTATAGTTCCTGGTAGAGAAACAATTTTATCTGCGGGTAAAGATATATAATAACCTCCGGAAGCTGCAATACTTTTTAAAAAGGCAACTATAGGAATATGTTTCTCTTTTTTTATATGTAAAAGTTCATAATATATTTCTTGGGTAGGCCCTATAGCCCCCCCGGGAGAATTGATAATAAGTAAAATACCTTTAGTTTGATTATAATTTTCTACTTTTTTTAGTTTTTTAAGAAATTCTTTTGCGGTTTTCTCTGTAATAGTACCTTCAAAGGTTAGCTTTGCAATTATAGGTCCTTTAAAAGGTATGGTTTCAATTTTCTTTTGAAGGTAATATCCAAAGTAACCAAAAAAACTTCCAAATAGACTTAAATAGAATATGAAAAGAAAAAAATAGAGCAAACCTTTACCTAAAGAAGATAGCGGAGAAAGCATAAAATTTAAAAATTTTTTTATTTTAGGTTGATCCTTTTTATTTTCCATTTAATCAACCTCTTAGATCAACAAGAACTTGTTTTATTTCATCGTTTATGTCTGCATGAGCAAGTAAATAATCAAATACATCTATTGGAATTTTAACAAGTCTACTCTTTAAAATGGAACGAAGACCTTCATTATTTCTAATAGCAGGAATAATTTCTGGTGTAGAAGTTAAACTTTTGATAACCTTATTTAATTCTTCTTCATATATTTTTATTTTTTCTTCAGGATACTTTGAAAATATATCCTCAGATTGATTTTGAACTTGCTCAGCTTGAGTTACTTCAGGCATAGCCTCTTGAG
>JAMOTM010000010.1 GCA_027002265.1 Aquificota bacterium
TATATCCTTTGGATAGATATTTAAATATCCCTTTTTAAAAAGGTAATTGCTAATTTTTCTATAATAAACTTCAAGTCTTGTAAAAAGTTTTTTTAAGTAGAGCTTTTTTATATGTTTTAAAGAAGATATAGAAGGGCAGGTTTTATCTATAAGAAAATTGAAGCTATTAGAATCCCACTTTAAAGGATAGAGCTTACAAAAAAGAGGCTTTATATTTTGAATAAAACATCCTTTGTTATTTTCATCCAAGGCTAAACATTTATCAAAAATTTCAAATCCCCATTTAAGAGCTATAGCATTATATTTTGTTTTAAAAACAAAGGGATATATAAAAAGATATTTGGAAAGTTTTAAAATTTCAAAAGGGAAAAGAACTTGATAAGTAGGAAATAAATTATCTCCCTTGCAGCATTTTAAACATCGCCTGCAAGAAAAATTATAAAAAGGGGAGCTCAAGAAACTCCCCCTATTTTTTAGATTTTGGAGCAAGTATCATAAATAAGTTCCTTCCTTGCTTTATAGGTTTCTTTTCTATATCACATAAATCTTTTACTTTTTCATAAATTAGCTCAAGTTGTTTTTTTCCTATATCTACATGAGCCTGCTCTCTTCCTCTAAATACTACGGTAACTTTTACTTTCTTGCCTTCTTCCAAAAATTCCTTAATATGCTTTATTTTAATATCCACATCATGTTTATCTGTAGAAGGTCTTAATTTTATTTCTTTTACCTCTATTTGCTTTTGTTTCTTTTTAGCTTCTTGTTTTTTCTTTTTTTGTTGATACTTAAATTTTCCATAATCCATAATACGGCATACTACTTTTTTTCCATCTGCAACTTGAACTAAATCTAAACCCCTTTCACGTGCAATTTCTAAGGCCTGTCTAATTGGTAAAACTCCCAAATTATTTCCATTTTCGTCAATAATTAAAGCTTCTTTTGCTCGAATTTGTTCATTTACTTTATATTTTTCTTCTTCACGCTTAGGACGTCTCATTAATCCTCCTTAAATATTTTAATATTTTTTATTTAAATTTTTAAAAGTTTTTCTAAAATAGCTGCTCTTACAAAAACACCATTATTCACTTGTTTAAAAATTAAAGAACAATTACTATAAGCAAGCTCAGAATTTATTTCCACTCCTTCATTAAACGGCCCAGGATGCATAATTTTTATATTCTTTTTTATATTTTTTATTTTTTCCAAAGATAAACCATAAAAGTAGTTATAAGTTTTTAATGAAGGAAAATATTTTTTGGCATTCTGTCTTTCTAATTGAATTCTAAGAAGTATGATTACATCACTGATGTTTAAAGCCTCTTCCAAAGAGTTTAGAATTTCAGTATTATAAACCTCGGGATTTTCAAGAAGATAGGTAGAAGGGCCATAAATAAAAGTTTTTATTTCAAATAAAGAAAATAATTTTAATAGGCTTCTAGCAACTCTACTATTTTTTATATCTCCAATAATAGTTATTTTTAGATTTTTTAATTTTTCAAAATCATAATCATATTCTTCCCAAAGAGTATATAAATCTAAAAGAGCTTGAGAGGGATGCCTATAGGTTCCTTCCCCTGCATTTATAAGAGAGGCTTTAATTTTATTTTTTAAAATATCAAAAAAGCCAACTTCTTTTACTCTTATAATAAAAGCGTCTGCTCCTAAACTTTCCAAATTTACCAAGGTTTCTATTAGACTTTCACCTTTGTTTAAAGATGATTTTGAGGTTTCAAAATCAAAAGTAGTAGCACCAAGTAAACTAGCAGCTTTTAAAAAAGACATTTTTGTTCGAGTAGAAGGTTCAAAAAACAAAAAATATATATTTTTATCCTTTAAAAGTCCTAAATTAACGTTTTTTGGCTTATTTAAATGCTTTAATTCCTTTGCTCTATTTAAAATTTCTATAATATCTTCTTTTGAAAAATCTTTTATATCTATAAAATTTTTCCCCATTTTTCCAAGTTACTTAACTTTATTTTCTTACTTTTACACTTAACGCATGAGCAGTTAAGGATTCTGCATTTGCTAAAGTAATTGCAGGCTCTTTTACTTTTTTAAAGCCTTCTTTTGTCACGAAAATTATAGAGCTTCTTTTTATAAAGTCGTAAACTCCTAAAGGAGAATAAAATCTTGCACTTCCACCTGTTGGAAGAACATGATTGGGACCAAGAACGTAGTCCCCTAAAGCTTCACAAGTATAAGGTCCTAAAAAGATAGCTCCTGCATTTTTTAAATATCCCAAAATTTCAAAAGGATTATCTAATAAAACTTCTAGATGCTCTGGAGCAATTTCATTTGCAACAATGCAAGCATCTTTTATATTTTTTGTAATAAAAATATATCCCCAATTTTCTAATGATTTTAAAATAATATCTTTTCTTTCTAACTTATTTGCAAATTCATAAACCTTTTCTTTTACTTTATAAGCTAAGTTTTCATTTGGAGTTACAAAAAAAGCTGCTGCAAGTTCATCATGCTCGGCTTGAGATAAAAGATCTGCAGCAATATAATCTATATATTTTTCATCCTTAGCGATAACTAAAATTTCTGAAGGACCCGCAATCATATCTATATCTACAATTCCATATAAAAGTTTTTTAGCTAAGGCTACATAAATGTTTCCAGGTCCTACAATTTTATCCACCTTTGGAAAAGGTTCTACTCCTAAAGCTACAGCAGCTACTCCGTGAACTCCGCCAACTTTATATATTTTATCTACCCCAGCTATATGACATGCAGCTAAAACTACTTCATTTACTTTCCCATCTTCTTTAACGGGTGTTATTACTATAAGCTCTTTTACCCCGGCAACTTTTGCAGGAATAGCATTCATTAAAACACTTGAAGGATAAATAGCTTTTCCTCCAGGGACATACAAAGCAACTCTTTCTAAAGGAGTAACTTTTTGTCCTAGTATATTTCCAGTATCTTCCTCTATAAAAAAAGATTTTTCTTTTTCCTCCTCATGAAATCTTTTTATTCTTTCAGCTGCAAATTTTAAAGCTTCAAGAACTTTTTCATCTACTTTTTCCAAAGCTTCTTTTATTTCTTCTTCCTTTACAAGAACTGTTTCCTCATTTAAATTTGCCTTATCAAATTTTTTTGCATATTTAAAAACAGCTTCTTTTCCATTTTGTTTTATATCTTTAATAATATTCCAAACACTATTTAAGTACTCCTCTTCAAATTCAAATCCCCTATTTTTCACACGTTTTAAATTTTCATCTTTTAAAAAATCTTTTTTTCTTAAATCTACAATTTTCATACTTTCCTCTTATTTTTAAAGTTTTTATTTTTAATTATAAACTATTCTTCGTAAGTCCTATAATTTCTATAAAGATAGTAAATTCTACTTAAAAGAGATAAAGTAGTTGCAGAAGCTATAAAATAAATTCCTAGTTTCATACTACCTGGAAAGAGTCTTTCTAAAAAAGAGAAAATAAAAATAGACATTATAGTTTCTGGCCTTCCAAAAAATCCTACTCCTTCAAGAGGATCTATAATTTTTCCTTTTTTTCTTTCTTGATAACCAATTTCTGCATATACTACAGGCTTTATAAAGGTATGAAGCATACTTGAGGAAATAGCCCAAATAGCTACATAAGGATTTGCATATTTAAATGCAATTCCTCCTAGAACCCAGGCATCTACCCATTTATCTGCAAGCCAATCTAAAACTGCTCCAAATTTTGTACATTTATTATTTTTTCTTGCTACAAATCCATCACAAAGATCAAAAATTCCGGACCAAAGTAAAAATGTAGCTCCAGTTAAAACTTTACCTTGAAAATAAGCATAACTTGATATCATTCCTAAAATTATTGAAATTAAAGTAATAAAATTGGGAGAAATATTTATTTTTGCCAAAATATATCCTACTGGGCTATACATTTTTTCAAAATATTTTCTTTTTGAGGTCAAATTCATATTTTCCTCTCTTAAGCTATAAGCTTTCAAAATAAATATAAAAAGTATAAATTAAGTTGTAAATTTTAATTTTCTAATTTTATCAAAGTTATCAATTTTTATTTTCCCTTTCTAAAAGATAAAAAATTAATCCCCAAAGTAAACTTTTTTCACTTGCAACTATAAAATCTAAATTAAAAAGCTCACAAAAAACTTTATAAAAACATATTCCAGGTAAAATAACATCTGCTCTTTTTGGATGAAGACCAAGTATATTTTTTCTTTTTTCTAAAGGAATTTCACATAAAATCTTACAAAAATATTTGAAATCTTTTAAATAAACCTTTTCTCCATGAACAAGTTCTTCTTTATATTCTGTTAATTTTTTTTTCATAGTTACAATTGAAGTAATTGTACCCCCAACAGAGATCGGAAAGTACTCTTTTAAACTTTTTAAAGGAATCTCTTTTTTGAGAAAATCTCTTAAAAAATTTTCTAAATTTTTTATATCTTCCCTTTTTTCATAAGGAGCACCTTTTTTTTCAAGCTCTTTATCTATAAATTTTTCATATAAGGTTACTATTCCTATTTTTAAACTTTTTAAAAACTCTATATTTTCTTTATATCCACAAACAACTTCGGTGGAACCTCCACCAAGATCAATAGTTAAAAGTTTATCTTTTTTAAATTCTTTTAAATTTGCAATATAAATAAGCTTTGCCTCCATATAATCTGGAAGAATTTCTATTTTAAAACCTAAATTTTCTACCTTTTTTAAAAACTCATCTTTATTTTTTGCTCTTCTAACGGCTTCTGTACAAGCACAGATATATTTATCTACATTATATTTTTTTAAATCCTCTTTAAATTCTTTTAAAACTTTTAAAGTTCTTTCTATAGCATTTTCTGAAAGTATATTTTCTTTTATTAAACCTTCACCTAAGCGCGTAACATAATTTTTTTTTAAAATAGGTTTTAACTTATCTTTTTCTTTTTCAACTATTAAAAGACGTGTAGAGTTTGTTCCTATATCAATTGAAGCTAATTTCATTTTTTCCTCTAAATTAATGTTTATCATCTTTATATAATCTCCTAGGAAAGCTCAAGCATTTTTTCTATAGGTTTTCTAGCCTCTTTTATAAGATTTTCATCTAAAGTTATTTCGTACTTTTCTTCTAAAAGGCACTTATAAAGTCTTGACAGGGTTATAAATTTCATTGAATCACAGATAAATCTTCTATATAAAGAATAAAAAGTTTTTTCCGGAGCTATCTTTTTTAAATAATTTATGATTCCCTCTTCAGTTCCTACTACTACAATTTTTGCGGAGGTTTGTTTTACAAATTTTACAATTTGGGAAGTAGAACCTACAAAATCAGCAAGATCCCTTACTTCTTTTCTGCATTCAGGATGAACAACAACTACGCATTTTGGAAATCTTTCTCTATAAAAAATAACATCTTCCTTGGAAACTTGGTCATGAACATAACAATATCCATCCCAAAGTTCCATTTCTATATCATTTCCAAGTTTTTCTTTTACGTAGCTTCCCAAGTTTCTATCTGGAACAAAAAGAAATTTTTTTATTCCTTGCTCATAGAGCTTTTTTACAATTTTTACTGCATTTGCCGAGGTGCAACATATATCCGAAACAGCTTTAACATCTGCAGAAGAGTTTACATAAGTAACTATGAAAGTATCTGGTTTTTTTTTCTTATATTCTATAATCTCCTCTTTTATAGCTGTATCTGCCATAAGACATCCAGCTTTATAGTATGGAATTAAAACTTTTTTTTCTGGATTTATAATTTTTGCAGTTTCAGCCATAAAATATACTCCACACATAACAATAATATCCGCGTTGGTTTCTCTAGCTTTTTTAGCTAGCTCCAAACTGTCTCCTATAAAGTCTGCTACCTTTTGAATTTCTGGTCTTTGATAAAAATGAGCTAAAATTACGGCATTTTTTTCTAACTTTAATTTTTGTATTTTTTCTATTAAATTTTCATTTCTTAAATCAAAAAAATTAAGCATACGCTCCCCCTTGATATTTCTTTTAGGATTTGCTTGAAATATTATATTAAAGAGCTTTTGGATAAAAAAAAGATTATTTTCCTATGCAGAAATTTGAAAATATTTTGTCAAGCATATCTTCATACGTTACTTTTCCTATAAGTTCTCCAAGGTAACTTAGAGCTTCTTCAAGTTCTAAATCGAAAAATTCCGGGGATGAATATTCTAAAAGATTCTTTAAAGCTCTATTTAAGGCATCTTTTACCTTATTTAAAATTTCTTTTTGTCTTTCTGAGACTATAAAAGTTTCATTTTCTAAAGAAGTTATATCTATGTTTAAAACTTTTTCTTCTATTAAATCTAAAAGTTTATCAATATTTTTTTGTTCCTTTACTGAAATTTCTAAAATATTTATTTGTTCTCCAAATTCTTTTTTTAAATTTCCTTTTATATTTTCTACATTTTCTTTGGAAGCTATATCTATTTTATTTAATAGAAAGATTACCTTTGAGATAGGAATTTTTTCTTTTTTTAAAATTTCAAAAAGTTTAAGATCTTCCTTTTCTATTTTTTTGCTTGCGTCCAAAATAAAAAGAATAATATCTGCTTCTTTCAAAGATTTTAAAGAGCGTTCAATACCTATTTTTTCAACTATATCTTGAGTTTCCCTTATACCAGCAGTATCTATTAAAACTAAAGGAATTCCTTTTAAAACAATTTCTTCTTCTAGAACATCCCGAGTAGTTCCAGGAATATCTGTAACTATAGCTCTTTCCTTTTTCAATAAAGTATTTAAAAGAGAGGATTTTCCTACATTTGGTTTTCCTATGATAGCTACTTTTATTCCAGTTTTTAATTTCTGCGAAATTTCATACGTTTTTAAAAGGTTTTCTATTTTTTCTATTATTTTTTTTAATTCTCCTTCAAAATCATATTCATTTAAAATTTCTATTTCATCTTCGGGAAAATCTACAAGAGCATTTGAGTAAGCTTTTATTTTTAGTATATCTTCTTGAATTTCTTTGATTTTTTTTGAAAGATTTCCCTCCAAAGTGGAAAATAAGAGTTTCCCCTCAATTTCACTTTTTGCATTTATAAATGCATTTAGGCTCTCAGCTTGAAGTAAATCCATCTTTCCAGAAAGAACAGCCCTTTTAGTAAACTCTCCAGGTTTTGCAAGTCTAAGACCTAAATTTAAAAGGGTTTTTAATATCTTTTGAGTTATATATAATCCACCATGAGAATGATACTCAATTAGATCTTCCCCTGTATAAGAATTTGGAGCTTTAAAATAAACACATAAAACTTTATCTATAAAATCTAGATTCTCATCTAGAAAATATCCAAGATACATTTTTCTAGGTTCAAAAGAAAAGTTTTTATAAATGTCTTTTAAAAATTTTTCTTTCTCCTCTTTTGTTTTTAAGTTTTCAAATTCTTTTTTATATTTAAAAGGTAAAAAGACTCTTTTTAAAATTTCTAAAGATTTATTTCCAGAAGTTCTAACTATTCCTATGGCTCCCTTTCCTATAGGCGTAGATATAGCACATATAGTATCTTTTTCTTCTTCTAACGCCTTTAAAAATTCCAAACTCATTTTTCCTTCTCTTTTGGAATTAAAATTACAAATTCTCCCTTTAATTTATTATTTTCTTTTAAATAATCCAGAATCTCTGAAGGAGATCCTTCTATAAATTCTTCATGAAGTTTTGTAAGTTCTCTGCATATGCCTATTTTTTTTTCACCCAAGATGTTAGAAAGAATTTTTAAAGTTCTTTCTATACGATAGGGACTTTCATAAAAAATTAAGGTAATATTTAGTGGAAGATATTTATCTAAAAGCTTTTTTATTTTTCCCTCTTTTCTTGGGAAAAAACCTAAAAAAGCAAATTTATCTGAAGGATAAGCACTTTTTACAAGGGCAGATAGAAAAGCACTTGGTCCAGGAATAGGAATAATTTCAACTTCATTTTCCTTTAAAAAATTTAAAAGTCTAAAACCAGGATCCGAAACTAGAGGTGTTCCTGCATCTGAAATAAGACCACATTTTTTTTCATTTTTTATAAAATCTAAAACCTTTTGTTTTATTCTTTCTTCGGTATGCTCATCACATCTTAAAAGCTTTAATTTAGGATTTTCAATGTTTAAAGCTTTTAAAAGCTTCTGAGCTTGACGAGTATCTTCACAAAGCAAAATATCTAATGATTTTAAGGTATTAATAGCTCTTAAAGTAATATCTTCTAAATTCCCTATAGGTGTGGAAATAACATAGAAGTTATCTTTTTTTTGCATTTTACTTCTTACCTTTCACTTTAGTTTCCTCTCTCATCCATTTTCTGATAACCATAGCTAGAACTTCAGGACTTTCATTTGCAAGATCAATAAGCTGTTCGGTAAGTTCTTTATATTGCTGTTCCTCTGGCGGTAAAGCAGCCTCGGCTTTTGCAAGCTCTTCTTCTTCTTTCTTTTTAATTTCTTCTTCAAGTTTTTTCTTTTCAAGCTCAAGCATCTCGATGTATTTTTTACGTTTGTAAAGGAAGTATCCAAATACCATACCGGCTATTAAAATTCCAAGTATTAAGCTAATAATAGCATACTTGTATCTTTCCCAGAAGGAGGCTGGAGGAGCTTGAAGCATTTTTTGAAGTTGGGCAAGATACTCAAATGGAATTGCAGCAACCGTAACTTTATCTCCTCTTTGAGGATTATAACCTACTGCATCTTGAACAAGCTTTTGAATTAATTTTACTTGATTTTCGTCTTTAACAATATTTTTATCTACTAAAACGGAAACGGTTACTCTTTTTATTTTTAAAATAGGTTTTTTAACCTGGCGTAAAGTTTTACTTATATCGTAGTTTGTAGTAATATCTTTTTTACTTTTTTGATTTTGGGTAATTTCAAAATTAGGTTGAGCTGTTGGTGGAACATTTGTGTCTGTTCCTGGAGAAGCTAAAGGCGTTTTACGAACTGTATTTTCCTTTTCTTGAATTTTTCTTTGGGAAACTACCGCGGTTAAATCTGGATTAACTTGGCTTTGGGTTATATTTTCTTCTCCAACTTCTACTTCAACACTTGCTGCAACTTGGACATGTCCAGGTCCAAGAGCTTGAATAAGTAAACTTTTTACCTTATCTACAAGTTCACTTTCTAGCTTGCTTTTAACTTCAAGTTCACGCTTAGAATATTTTTGAGTTTCCTCTTTCACAAGTTCAGAAAGAAGTCTTCCTCTGTTATCTGCAACTGTAACTTTATCCCAGGTTAAGCCCGGAACTGCATGAGCTACTAAATACATTATTGCTTTAATTTGCTCGGGAGTTAGATCTGCTCCAGGCTTTAAATTTAGAAGAACCGAAGCTGTAGGTTTGGGTTGCTCTCTTACAAAAATGCTTTCCTTGGGCATAGCAATCAGAACTTTTGCGAAACGAACTGCATCTATAGATTCAATTGTTCTTGCAAGCTCACCTTCTAAGGCTCTAATATAGTTTATATTTTGCTCAAATTCTGTCATTCCAAATTTTGGATTTTCAAAAATTTCAAAACCAACTACCTTTCCACCCGGAAGATGCTCAGCTGCAAGTCTCAAACGAACTTGATAAACCATATCTTTAGGAACTAAAATAATAGAACCATCTCCGGCTACTTTATAAGGAATATTCCATTCTTGAAGTTTTTCTAAAATAGCCCCGGCATCTTGAGAAGATAAATTTGTATATAAAACTGCATAGGCATTATTTTCTTGAGAGACTTTTGTAGAGAATATAATAAAAGAAAGTAAAATACCTGCAGCTATACCTGCAACTGAAAAAGCAATAGTTTTACTATTTATATAAGGTTTTATTTTTTCTAAATAAAATTTTGCCTTTTCCTTAATATCCAATTTATTTTAGCCTCTTTTTCCCCTATATTTTATGTTTTAAAAAAGTTAATATAATTTTAAAATATCTTTTTTATAATTAAAATTCCGAAAAGAAGTTAAATTATATATATTTTTTTCTTTTTTCACTTTTACCTTCAAAGCTTTCAATATATCTCTCAATTTAAAATTTCTGGTTTTTATACAATTTTCAAAATATAAAAATGTTTCTTTTTTTAATAAAAGCGGAAAAATATTTAATTTTCCATTTATTTCATAACATGCATTACTTCTTAATCTTAATAAATTTGCAATTAATCTCAGAGAAATTAAAGGCATGTCTACCGGAATGAATATATTAAATTTTGTTTTTGTATACTTTAACCCCGTATATATTCCAAATATTGGAGCAAATTCTTCAAATTTTTCTACAATTATATTTTTGTTTTTAAAATTCAAAGGACCTCTTTTAACTTTTGTTATTATATAAACCTTTCCCAATTTACTTAATTTTTCATAGAGACTTTCTAAAAAAGTTTTTTTTAAATATTTTTGATAAGCTTTATTTTCACCAAAACGAGAAGATTTTCCGCCCGCTAAGATAAAAATTGTAAAATCTCTCAGTGGCCTTCCCCCCTTGCCATTTTAAAAGCATGATCAAGAATATATATAATTTTTTCCAAGTTTTCCTTCACAGCCTTTGGTTTTCCAGGTAAATTAATAATCAGGGTATTTTCGTCCAAAAATCCAACTTTTGCTCGGGATAAAAGAGAATATAAAGTATCTCTTACTCCAAAAATTCTTAGAGCTTCTTCTAGACCTGGAACTTCCTTTCTTATAAGTTCTTTACTTGCTTCTGGTGTAACATCTCTAAAAGAAACTCCAGTTCCTCCAGTAGTTAAAATTATATTTGCACCTTTTTCTTTTGCTTCTAAAATAGCTTTCTTTATTTTTTCTTTTTCATCTGGAACAATTCTATAAAAAACTTTCTTAGCTCCATATTTATTAAGAAATTCTTCTATTGCTTTTCCAGATAAATCCTCCCTTTTACCTTGAAAGGCACTGTCACTTACAGTTATAATAGCATAAGTATACTTAGATAAATCCGTGGAATACTTGGAGTATCCTCCATCTTTATCTATAAGTTTAATATATTCTATTTGCATTTCTTTTTTAAAAGCTTTACACATATCGTAAATATTTAAAAGAGCAGTGGATACAGCCATTAAAGCTTCCATCTCATATCCTGTTCTCCAAATTCCTAAAACTTTGGCTCTTGCAATTATGCTATCTTCTAGAACCTCAAGTTCTACTTCTATATGATCTATTGGTATAGGATGACAAAAGGGAAGTAAATCACTTGTTTTTTTCGCTCCAATAATACCTGCAAGTTTAGAGGCCTCTAAAACGTTTCCTTTTTCAACTTCATTATTTTTTATTTTCTCTATAAGTTCTTTTCCCAAATATATTTTACCCTCTGCAACTGCAAATCTTTTAGTTTCAAACTTAAAGCTAATATCCTTTGTTTTCATTTCTTCCCTCTTCCTAATTTTTATAAATAGAGTTGTGAAAATTATAAAATTTATACAAATACATAAGCTTTATTTTTATTTTTTAATAATTCTAAGTAATTATACATGCTAAGTTAAAAATTGTATAATTTTCCAAAAATAAAAATTTTGAGAGGTAAAGCCTTGAATTCTATTTTAGAAAATTATAAATGGATTTTAGGAGTAGCTATTATTATAGGATTAGCTTTAGCAAGCATAGTTTTTATAAATGATTACAAATTAAAAAAACAGGAAAAAAGTGTATACTACGAAGATAAAGCCATATTTGAAGGATTTTATAATAATAATATAACCTTAGCATTAAATTACCTAAAAAAAGTTCCTAAAGATAGTTATGCTTATAAAAGAGCAAAGTTTTTAGAATATAAATATACAGATAAAGAAAAACTTAAAAATTTTCTAAATGAACAAAATTTCTTAGCTTTAAACTCTAAAGATATTTATACAGGATATCTAATAGATAAAAAAGAATATAAAAAAGCTTTAGATTTAGCTTCATCTGTGTCATTAAATGATTATATTTTTCCAGATACAACCTTATATGGATTTGAAAGCGCTCTTTTTGTAGATAAAAATATGGCTAAAGATTTTTATGCTCAAATTCAAAGTAATTTTCCAAATACCTTATATCAAGCTATAGCTTTTATTTTGGCTTTAGAAAATAATTTAACTTTAAATTTTGAGGTAACTAAATAAGGTAAAAAATTATATGGTTTATGATCTTCTTCAAAATTATCTTACGGAAAAACAGATAAACTTTTTAAATAATTTTTTAGAAAAAGAAAGTTTAAAAATAAATCCAAAGTTTTTTAAAAAAGGATATAGAGGAGCAGTTTTACTTGTAGAAAGAAACAAAAACTTTTTTATTTTGAAAATAAAAAG
>JAMOTM010000011.1 GCA_027002265.1 Aquificota bacterium
AAACTATCAAAAATATAATTTGCGGCATTTATTGTATTTACTCTAAAAAGCATATCTTTTGAAGTTTTTAATTTCTCATCAATAAAATCTAAAATACTCTCTTCGTCAAATTCTTTAATATCAAGGTTTATTTTGTATCTGTTAAAAAATTTAAATTCATCTTTTTTTAAAATATCATCAATCTTTACTTTTACGCTGTTTTTTATATTGATAGGTGGTAAAGTGGCAGTGGCTATTATAATTTTGCAGTTAAATTTCTCTATCAAAAACCTAAAAAGCTCTTCAATAACTACAAACAAATCCTCCCTAATAGCCTGAATTTCATCTAAAATAACAACCGAGTTTCTTGTATTTATTGCTCTTTTTAAAAAAGAGTTTTTTGATTTAAAAAAAGAATAAAAAAACTGATGAAAAGTCGTAACTATTACTTTTGAAGAAAAATCATCGCTTAAAAACTCCCTTTTGTCCAAATCGTATTCATCGCTATTTTTCACATTAAAAGCCCCGCTTAAAGAGTGTTTTTCATAAAAAACTCTATTATCCTCAACATCAATCCCGTTTTCTTTTAATATGTTTTTAAAAATAGTGGCATTTTGCTCTATTAAAGTAATAAAAGGCAAAAGATAAAAAACTTTTTTATTAAACTTTAAAGCTAATTTAATTAATGAAAAAGTTTTTCCAGCACCCGTTGGAAGTTCTAAAAAATAAGCGTCATATTTTGTATCTAAGTTTGAAACAACGTTATAAATTTTTTCCCTAACCTCATCAATTTCATATCTTTTTTTTATATGTTTTTGCTTATAATAATCTACAAAATCACTGCTTAATTTAATCTTTATCTCTTCAACATCTCCTTTAAAAATAGCATTTTCTTTATCAGCAGATATTAAAGCAGAAAAAATTACCAAAAAATCCAAAAAATCCTTTTCTTCAACCTCAATATCAAATCCCCACATATCTTCAATTTTTTCTTCCAAAAAATTTATAAAATCATCAAGCTTAAATTCAATCCCAAAAACTTTATAAATCTCTTCAACTTCTTTGTCAATATTTCTTGCTATTTCAATCAAAACTTCTTTCTCTTTTTCACTTACTCTTGTCATATCCTCACAATCTTCTAAATTCAGATGATGATACCTTATAGCCATAAAAACATAAGGATTTTTTGTAATAAAATATCCAAAAAAAGCAGAAATAAGGCCGTGGTTTGAAAATCTTGATTTTTTACCCGTTTTTAATCTCTCTTGAAAAAACTTTGAAGCTTTTCCAAAATCGTGCATTAAAGCAGCTTTTACCGCCAAATCTTTTACCTCTTCATCAATACTTAAACCATCAACTCTTTTTTTAACGCTTTTTGCAACATCTTCTAAATGTTTTATCAAAAGAGTATCAGGATGAGAGAGAAGTTTAAACGAATCTAAGGGAGTAGTCTTTATAGATAAAAAATTCATTTTCAATTTCCTTTTTATTCAACACTTCAAACTCATCCATAATAACCACCATCTCTTTTGTAATAGGCAAATTTCTTTCACTCTCAAATCCAACAGGAATTAATTCGTTATAAAATCTTGTAGGTTTTATTAATCTGACTTTTACCAAATCCAACTCAAAAAAAGATTTTATCTTACTTATCCCTTTTTCAAGTTCAATTATTTCTTGAAACAGATTAAGCTTTGCAAAAGCGTTTGCCACTCCCAAATAGGGCTCATATACATAAAGGTTTTTTCTAATCCTATCTTGTAATTCTTCTAAAAGCTCATCTTCCATTGAAACAAAAACATCCCAAGATGGATTTTTTAAAAGCTCAAACGTTGTTGGACTTCTTTGTCCTCTCTCGGGCGGATTTCTTAGAGGATTCTTTGAATAGCTAAAAGTAGCACTTTTACCTTGAAGCAAATTAAATCTTGTGGTATATTTTTTAAAATCCTTAACTACAACGCTGTATTTTAGATTTTTTAACCTCTCTTGATATTCATCTCTTCTAAACCCCAAAATCCCTCCAATCATTCCGGCAATTGCCGTTTTTGGAGGGATGATAAATGATTGGGGCTGGTTTTTGGTATATGGTTTTGTAAAAAGAGCATATTTTCCGCTTAAATTAAATCCAATTACTTTCATTAAATTTCCTTAATATTAAGCCCTTTTATTGTAAAAAATTTTTTTGATACATTTAAATTATCAAAATCCTCTTTACTAAAACTGTTCTCATCGAGATAAATATTTACACTCTCAATAATATCCCTGTTTTTATTAATAAGCTCAAACAACTTGCTAAAATCTAAATCTTCTTTTATTTCACTAAATTCTCTATATTCCTTATTCCCAACACTTATAGCTTCATCCAAATCGGCTATTTTTGAATAGTTGTCTTTATAATTAATTTCAATCAAAAGCCTGCTTGTCTGAGAATTTTTTGAACGGGTGTTTTTAGAATTAATTTCTTGCCATAACGCTATTTTCATTTTCTCTAAATCTCTCTCACTAACCCCGTTTTCTTTACCAAC
>JAMOTM010000012.1 GCA_027002265.1 Aquificota bacterium
TTATTTTCCAAAGCTTGTTAAAAGTTAATTTTTTGTTTTTTCCCAATTATTTTCTTCTTTTATAATTTTTATAATCTCTAAAAGCTCAGGTATATTTTTAGGTTTTTGAAATTTATTTATATTATTTTCAATAAAATTTTTTATAAAGTTATAGATACCTAAAAAGGTGATTTCCCCCTTTGCAAATTTCTTTATAGCTAAATCGTCTCCTAAAACTAAAAGAGTTCTAAATAATATATCGTCTAAATTTTTTATACCTAAAAATCCAAACTTTAGACATTTAAAACGTTTTAAATCTTTTTCTTCTAATTTAAAATCAAGAGGAAGAAGATCTTCTAAAGATTTTAAATTAAGCTTTAAACGATTTGGATAATTTAAACAATAGGAAATAACTATTTTCATATCCGGAATAGAAACGCTAAATTTATAGGATTTATCTATAAACTTTACAATAGCGTGGATGAAACTTTTTCTGTGAATAAAAACATCTATATTTTTTATTTCAAAATATAAAGCTGCTTCTATAATTTCAAAAGCCTTATTCATAAAACTTGCGCTATCAATAGTTATTTTTGGTCCCATGTTCCAGCTTGGATGTTTTAAAGCATCTTTAAAAGTTACATGTTTAAGCTCTTCTAAAGAAAGTTCCCAAAAAGGTCCCCCTGAAGCTGTTAAAATTAACTTTTCTATTTCTTCTTTTTTTTCGCCTTTTAAAAGCTCCTCTAAAGATGTATGCTCACTATCACATAAAATAATTTTTGCTTTTTCTTTTTTTAAAAATTCGTAAGCACATACAATAGATTCTTTATTAGAAATAGCACATATATTAGAGTATTTGCAAGCTAAATAGGTTGGATATATTCCCTCACTTCCGGGAATGGCGCTTAAAGTAAGTTCTATATTTAAATCTTGATAAATTTTCTCTAGATCCCTTATATATAAAAGATTTTTATATATTCTTTTATATTTTTCATAAACTTCTTTATTTGCAGTAACAAAATATTTTGGCTTCAACACATTTAAAATATTTATAGCTTCTTTTATATTTTTATTAAAAAGAAAAAATTCTAAAGAAAACTTGTCTTGATTTTCTTTTATTATTTGACATGCATTTTTTCCAATTGAACCTGTTGCACCCAAAATAGCTATTTTTCTTTTTTTCATTTTTTCCCTTTCTAAATAGATATTAAAATTTTTAATTTATTTGATCCTTTAAATCTTTCCAAGATAACAATTTTATTTTCCTTGTTTGTATAAATTTCAATATCTTTTTTGTTTAAAAATACAAATTTCAAGTTTGCAATTTGCATAAGAATATGAATTTGAGAAAACATACCAGGTTCTTTGAAAGAAATGAAATAACTTTTTATTTTTAAAGGTGGTTTATAATCTAAAATTTCTCTTTTTGAAAGGGATACTTTATAAAACTTTCCTTTAAAATAATGTTCTTTTATGCTAAAAGTATCCTTGTTTTCATCCTTGTAGTAGTAAGAAGTCACAGATTCTTTTCTAACTAAAGAAAAATCCCTTAAAAACTTTTCCTCTTCGCCTAAATTTATATACTTTTCTATAAACCCTTCTCCTTTTTCTTTTATAATTTCATAATTGTTTACAAAAATTACATCAGCATAAGATTTTTGCTTTTCCCCAAAAATTTTCCACATAGGAAATACATTTATAAGTTTAGAAAGAATTTTCTCTAGACTTTCTTTTGTTCGGCTTGGATCCCTTAAAAGTCTTCTTACGATAAGTTCTCCTTTTGAAGAAAAAACAAATATTTTTGTAGCTTGCTTTAAGAATTCCTTTTTTAAAAACTCTAAGGTATATAAACCCTCAACAATAATAAAATCAAAAGTCCCCTTTATACTTTTATATCCAACTCGCATATGATCTTCAAAAGAATATATAGGAATTTTGACCTCTTTACCTTCTAAAATTTTTTCTAAGACTTGATTGAGCTCTTTAAAATCTATTAAATTAGGATGATCGAAAGTTCCATAAAGATAAGCAAAGAAGGTAGTAAGATCTTTATAAAAGTTATCACAAGATATAAGCAAAACTTTTTTTCCAAGAGAAGTTAAAAAATCTTTAAGCTTTTTTGCAAAAAAACTCTTGCCGGAGCTAGAGGCCCCGGCAAGAATAATAAAGTTTTTATTTTGTTTTAAAACATATTCAAAAAGCTCTTTTTCTTGATTTATTACTTTCTTAAAACTCAATGTTGAACTCTCTTAAAATATCATTAAGCTCTACTTTTTTATCAGTTTTTTCAGTTCTTTTTCCAATAATTAAAGCACATGAAACATAATATTCTCCAGATGGAAATTCCTTTTTATAGGTTCCCGGAATAACAACAGAGTAGGCCGGAACTCTACCTCTATAAATTTCACCAGTTTGAGTATCTATAATACGGGTAGAACCAGTTATTGTTACATTAGCTCCAAGAACCGCTCCTTCTTCAACAATGGCACCTTCTACAATTATACATCTTGAACCAATAAAGCAATTATCCTCTATAATAACTGGTCTTGCATTTGGGGGCTCTAAAACTCCTCCGATTCCAACGCCTCCAGCTATATGACAGTTTCTCCCTACTTGAGCACAACTTCCGACAGTTGCCCATGTATCTACCATAGTTCCACTTCCGACGTAAGCCCCGATATTAATATAACACGGCATTAAAACTGCTCCTTTTTCTACAAAAGCACCGTATCTTACAGTAGCAGGGGGAACTACTCTAACTTGAGCCTCTTTATAGTTTTTCTTTAAAGGAATTTTGTCAAAGTATTCAAAAAGATGAGTTACTTCATCATCTTTTGCTACAACTACTTTGTAAGTGTGCATTTTTGTAATAGCAAAATAAAGTAAAATAGCTTTTTTTACCCATTCATTTACTTTCCAATTTCCACGAGAAATTTTTTCAGCTACTCTAACCTTCCCTTTATCTAGAAGGTCTATAGTCTCTTTTACAGCTTCTTTATAAATTTTTTCATTTAAAAGCTCTCTATTTTCAAAAGCTTCTGTAATGAGTTTTTCTAGTTCTGTCATGAAAACCTCCTCGTTTAATTTATTCTTGAAAAATTTTATTTTTATCTTATTATTTTAATTTAATTTTTGGATAATTTCCTTAGTTTATAGATTAATTTTAAAAATAAAGGGAATTTCAAGGAATAAAAATGAAACATGTAAAATTAAATTTTCAGGAAAAAGTGAAAGATTTTATGACTAAAAATCCTTTTGCAATTGAGAAAGGAGAAAATATTAAACACGCTATAGATTTAATGACCTCAAATAGAGTAGGTAGTGTTATCATTGTAGATAAAGATTTTAAGCCTATTAATATTTTAACGAGAAGTGATATTTTAAAACTTATATTTTTAGGATATACTCAAGTTAAAGTTGAAGATGCCTTAAAAATTTTAAAAAAGGATAAAAAGAAGCTTTATGTTGTTAAGGAAGATGATTTAATTTCTGAATGTTTAGAACTTTTTATATATAAAAATATTAAACATCTTCCAGTTGTAAATAAAGAAGGAAAACTTGTAGGAGTTATTTCGGCTACGGATATAATTAAAAAAGTATCTTATTTAATTTTTATAGATAATTTGACTGGACTTGGAAATAGGCATTATCTTGAGTCTTTAAAAGCAAAACTAAATAGATTTTATAAAAATATAAGTTTTGGAGTTTTAATGATAGATATAGATAATTTTAAAAAACTTAATGATACCTATGGGCATCTTTTTGGAGATAAGGTTATTAGAAAGGTAAGTAAAGCTATTTTAAGAAATATCCGTATAGTAGATGAAGCTATAAGATATGGAGGAGAAGAATTTTTAGTAATTCTTTTTAAAGTAAATAAAGAAGCTTTATTAAAAATTGCAGAGAAAATAAGAAAAGATGTAGAAAAAATAAAATTTAGATCTCATCCAGAGGTAAAAGTAACTGTAAGTATAGGTGCCACTTTATGCAAGAACGGTTGCGAACTTGAAAAATGTATAGAAAAAGCAGATAAAGCTTTGAAAATAGCAAAGGAAACTGGAAAAAATAAAGTTGTTTTTATTTAATTTTTCAAAAAGGTGTGATATATTTCACTTTAAAAACTCTAGAAAAAGGAGGAAAATCCTATGGCCTCTATAGATGTAAATCAAATTTCCAAAGGTATGAGATTGGAAATAGATGGGGAGCCTTATGAAATCATAGATTATCAACATGTAAAACCAGGAAAAGGACAGGCTTTCGCAAGAATTAAGTTGAAAAATTTAATGACTGGAAATGTTGTGGAAAAAACTTACAAAGTAGGGGAAAAATTAAATTTAGCGGATTTTGAAGAAAGAGAAATGCAATATATCTATAATGATGGGGATTTTTACTACTTTATGGATCAAAAAACTTATGACCAAGTTGGTGTTCCTGCTCAAGCGATTAAAGATAAGGTTAAGTTCTTAAAAGAAGAAATGACCTGCTATGTTCAATTCTATAAAGGTAGACCTGTAAATATAAAACTTCCAAAAACCGTTGTTTTAGAAGTTATCGATACTGAACCAGGTCATAAAGGTGACACTGTAACCAATGTTACAAAACCAGCTAAAGTAGAAACTGGAGCTATTGTTCAGGTTCCACTTTTTATAAATGTTGGAGATAAAATTAAGATAGATACAGAAACTGGAGAATATTTAGAGAGAGTTAATAAGTAGTTTTTAGGGGGGATTTCCCCCTTTATTTTAAAGTTTTTAATTTTTCGAAAGCTTTAATAATATCCCATTGAGAGATTGAATACATACATTTTGGAAAATAACAATTTGGTTTAGATTTTTCACAAGGATTACAATCTATTTTTTTATAAACTGAAATTCCATTTTTCAAAGGTCCTTTCATAATCCAAGAAGTAGATCCAAAAAGGGCTACGGTTTTTACACCTAAGGACCAGGCAATATGCATGGGGCCTGTATCGGGAGCTAAAAAATAATCACAAAGATATATATTTGAAATAAGTTCCTTTAAATTGGTTTTTCCAACAAGATTAATAAAATGAACATCAAAAAAACTTTCCAAAAATGAAATTAAACCTTTTAATTTTTCCTTTTGCTTTGAAGTTCCAAAAAGAACAATTTTTAGATTTGGAAAATTTTTTTTTATCTTTTTTAAAAGTGAAGGATAGAATTCCAGTGGGTAGTTCCTATATATGGAAGTGGATAAAGGAGATAAACCAAGATATATAAAATTTTTATCTTTTTCAAATAAGTAATAATTTTTAAATTTTTCTTTTTTCCATGGAAAAACAATTTGGTAGTTTTTATTTTTGGTTATATATTCATAGGTCCTTAAATTTCTATAAACTACATGTTCTTCATTGCTGAATTTTGAAACTGGTTTTACAAAAAAATAAGAAAATTCTCTGCAGAGAGAGTGAGCTATTTTTTCTTTTGCCTTAGAGAAAAAAGCTAAAATTCCGCTTCTAAATAATCCCTGCAGGTCAATAACATAATCATAAAAGTTTTTTCTAAGTTCTTTTATGAAATTAAAAAAGTAAATGGGTTTTTTATAAAATTTCCTTTCTAAGGAAAAAAGATTGTCTATACCATCTACAAGTTCAAAAAGATCGGAAAATTCTTTGAAAACTATATAGTCTACTTTACAGCCAATTTTTTTTAAGTTATATACTAAAGGTAAAGATAAAACTATATCTCCGAGAGCTGAAGGTTTTATTATTAAAACTTTCAAATCAAAAACTCCTAATTTTTAACAAAAAGGGTACGGGCACAAATATTATAAAGCGTTATCGCCTCTTTCTCCTGTTCTTATTCGAATTGCGTCTTCCACAGGAATAATAAATATTTTTCCATCCCCTATTTTTCCCGTTCTTGCAGCCTTAATAATTACCTCTACTGCCTTTTCCACCATTTCATCTGGAATAACAACTTCTATTTTTATTTTTGGAATAAAGTCTATAACATACTCTGCGCCTCTATAAAGCTCAGTATGACCTTTTTGCTTTCCAAAACCTTTAATTTCTGTAACGCTCATACCACTTATTCCAATAGATGTTAAAGCTTCTTTAACATCTTCTAATTTATGGGGTTTAATAATTGCTTCTATTTTTTTCATTGTGTATCCTCCCTTTTTAAATCGTATAAAATTTCCTTTAAAATTTTCAATTATATTTTAGTTTAAATTTTTAATTTAGTTTTAAAATTTAATAAAAAATTCTATAAAAACTAAAGTAGAGAGGTTAAGGATCATGAGAAAATATAGAATATTAACCCCAGGTCCTACTCCTCTGCCCGAAGAGGTAAAGGCGGCTCTTTTCAGAGAACCTCTTTATCATAGAAGTCAAGCTTTTAAAAATGTAGTGAAGGAAATTCAAGAAAATTTTAAAAAATTATTAAAAACTAAAAGAGTTCCTATTATTCTTTCCTCTTCAGGAACTGGAGCTATGGAAGCTTCTGTTGTTAACTTTTTTAAACCGGGAGAAGATGTTTTAGTAGTTGTAGGTGGAAAATTTGGAGAAAGATTTTATAAGATTGCAAAAAAATTTAATTTAAGCCCTATTGTATATGAAATTGAATGGGGAGATTATCCAAAACCTGAGAAAGTAGAAGAATTTTTAAAAAGTAATAAAAATATAAAAGGAGTTTTTATGCAAATTTGTGAAACTTCTACTGGAACTTTTTATCCTTATAAAGAAATAGGGGAAGTTTGCAAAAAATATGATGCTCTTTTAATTGCTGATGGAATTACCGCCGCTGGAGTTTATGATATAGATTTTGATAACTCAAATATAGATATCTTAATAACAGGTTCTCAAAAAGCTTTAATGACGCCTCCTGGACTTGGAATTATTATTTGGAATGAAAAAGCTCATAAAAGATTAGGGGTAAACAAAAATTACAAATATTACTTTGATTTAGAAGCTGAATATAAAAATCAAGTAGAAAAGTATCAAACAGCATATACTCCAGCAGTAAATTTATTTTTGGCTTTAAATGAAGCTTTAAAACTTATAAATAAAGAAGGAATAGAAAATATAGAAAAAGAAGCTAAACTTATGTCGAAAGCCACTTTAAATGCTTTTAGAGAAATTGGTTTAAAGCCTCTTTCTAAAAATCCTGCAATTGGAGTAAGTGCAATTTGTTTACCTGAAGATATTGATGGAGTGAAACTTGTTAAATTTATTAGAGAAAACTTTAATATGTATATAGCCGGTGGACAAGAGCATTTAAAGGGGAAAATCTTTAGACTTTGTCATTTTGGATACATAGATAAGTTTGATACTTTAAATCAAATATCTGCAGTTGAGCTGGCTTTAAAAAATCTAGGATATGACTTTGAAGTAGGAAAAGCTACCCAAAAAGCTTTAAAAGTTTTTGCTGAAAGCGAAAGGAGTTAAAGATCTTGAAGGTATTAATAGCTGGTTATAACGATATTTCAAAAAATTTAATAAAAGAAATATCTTCTTTTGCAGACATTGTTTTACTTGAAAAAGAAGAAAAAAAAGAATTTTTGGAAAAAGAAAATTTAGAGAAAATTGATATTATTTTAGGAGATATATCCAATATAGAAACTTTAAAAAAAATAATATCATATTCTTTTAACACTTTAGTTGCTTGTTTTGAAGAAGACAGAACTAACTATAGTTTATGTAAATTTTTACTTAATCATATTCCTAATAAAATATCTTTACTTAATAATGAGATAAATGAAAGATTATATAAGGATATACGGGAAAATATTCATCTTGTCTATAAAGGTAGGGTTTTAAGTAAATATATAAAAAACTTAATATCTTTTGAAAAAAAAGAAGCTTTAGGTGTGGGTATTGGGGGGGATATAATAGAAATAACTGTTCCCCCCAATTCTATACTTGTAAATCAAAAAATATCTAATTTTCATAGTTCCAAATGGCGTATAGGAGCTATTTACCGAAATAATAAAATTATTTTGCCTAAATTTTCTACAAAAATCTTATCCGGAGATAAACTTTTAATAATAGGTGAACCAAAAACTTTAGAAAATATTGTTACTTTATTTTTAAAAAATGAACCTCAATTTCCTCTAAGTTATGGTTATGCTCAAGTTTTCGTTGTGGATAAAAAGAACATAAAAGATAAAGTTTTGGAAGAAGTTTTATTTTTATATTCAAAAACTAAAGTAAGAGAACTTGATATTTTTCTTGAAAACCTTGAACTAAATAAGGAATTTTTAGAGGAGAAAATAAAAAATATAAAAATAAATAAACTTTTATCTTTTAAATTTATAAATAGCTTAGAAGATGTGGATATAGGATTTATTTGTTTAGAAAAAGAGAATTCTAAATTTAAAAGATTATCTTACATTTTAAATTCTCAATCTTCAAAAGCCATAAAACTTTTTAAAAAGTATGAAGTGCCTATATTTTTATGTTCTGGAAAAAATACTTATAAAAATATTCTTTGTCCTATTTTTAATATGGAGGAATCTTTAAAAGCTTTAGAGACATCTTTTCAATTATCTAAAATGTTATCATGCAACTTAACAATTTTAATTGTAAGACAAATAGATTTAAATGAAGAGAACTTGGATGTAAGTTTTATAAAGAAAACTATAGACAGTTATCAAAGAATGTATAAAATAAAAGCAAAGATAGTTCAAAAAATAGGTAATCCTATTAGAGTAACTTTAAATCAAGAAAAAGATTATGATTTAGTTGTAGTTTCGGGAAATCCAAATAAAAACTCTAATTTTCTAAATCCTTATCCGCCTTATTTAATTTTTCTTTTAACAAATATAACATCCCTTATTGTACCTTATTCAAGTTAAGATTTTTTATCAAAAGTTTAAAAATAGTGGGGCATATAATACCAGTTACTAAAGCTAAAAGAATTAAAACTAATACTTCATTTTCATTTAAAACTCCCAATTTTTTTCCAAACTCTGCAGAGGCGATAAGTAAAGTTAAAGGTGCTGATAAAAGAAGGCCAGCACCTAAAGCGGCTTTAAAACCAAACTTAAAGCTTAGAGGTAAGCTAGAAATTATTTTACTTATAATAAAAAGTAAAAGTATTTTGAAAAAGTATGTATAATTAACCTCTGGAAATGAAAAATTTATACCTATATTAATAAAAAATATAGGAATAAAAAACCCGTAAGAAAGACCAGAAAATTTATCTTCTAAAATATCATCTCTTTTAATTATATTTCCAAAAAGAACTCCAGTTATAAAGGCTCCTATAATGGGTTCTATATTTGCAAGTCCAAATAGAGAAGATAAAATGAGTAAAATAGCAATAGATAATCGAACTCCAAATTCTCTACTATCATTTGTGAATATAACAAAAAATTTTGTTGGGAACCACCATACCAAAAGATATATAAACTTTAAAATTAAGTAGGCAAAAATAGAAACAAAGATGAGTAATATAAATTCTTTTAAAAATAGTATTGGATTTTTAAATTTAAATATTAAACTAAAGATTGTTAATAAAAATAAAGAAAATGCTTCACCTAAAACACCAATAAAAAATATAGTTTTTCCATAACTTGTTTTAAATAAATTTAACTCTTTAAAAATTGGGATAGCTACGCCAATTGAAGTTAAATTGAAAATTAAAAGAAAAAATATAGGTAGCTTAAAGGTAAACACTAAAAATATAGAAACTAGAAAATTTAGGAAAACTGGAATAATTATAAAAATTAAGTCTTCTATTTCTAAATTTTTTAGCTCCTTAATTTTTATTTCCAAGCCTGCCAAAAACATTAAAAGTAAAAAACCAAAATAAGAAAAAGGATAAATTAGGTGGTGATCAAGATAGACTTTAAGCCCTGCACTTCCTATAAGAATCCCAAAAAGAATTTCAGATATAGAAATAGGAATTTGAAGCAAGTTTGATATTAATGGAGCTATTAAAATTCCTAAAGCCAAAATTCCAAAGGTTATATATATTTTTATATTCATAAATCCTCCCAAAATGATTTTATTAAATACAAATTTTATTTTTTATTTTATAAATGTCTAATTTTTTAATATCTACGTAAATAAGGTAGTATTATTTTTTAAATATAAATAAATATTAGATTTTCGCATAATTTAGATATTGAAATAATGCAAATTCGGAATATAATTATTGAAAAAAGAATTAATTAGGAGGTTTCAAAAAATGAAAAAAATTTTAGGAACTTATCTTTTGATAACTTTTGCATTTGCAGGTCAAAATGTTTCATTCGTTAAAAAACTTGTAAGTAAGGAAAATTATGAAGCTGTAAAAAAATGCCCAGCTTATAAAGAAGGTCTTGTTAATCCTACATTAACTCCTTTCCATATGTCTTTACATCATACAACTTATGGAATGGCTTATTGGTACTCTAAAAAAACAGGCGGTTTTGAAAGTCTTACAAACATTCCTTATCAAAATCTCTTTTGTTACAAATGTCATACTGCAAATTGTTATTCTTGTCACGGAGTTAAAAAAGGAAAGGCTTACAGTCTTTCTATAAATAAAGTTTATAACGACAAAACTTGCTACAAGTGTCATGCAAGAGCTAAGTTGGCTTATATGTTTGATAAAAAAATGCACTTTATGGATGTGCATATAGAAAGAGGATTTACATGTGCAGATTGTCATACTACTGAAGAAGTTCATGGAGATGGAACTTTTAAAAAACATATGCTTGAAGCTGTAACTATAACTTGTGAAGATTGTCATATTAAAAAAGCTGGTCAAGTTGTAAAATTAAAATCCGGACTTGCTTATAAAATTCCAGCTGTTAAAAATACTATCCCTGAACATAATAGACATGTTGGTGACATTGCTTGTGTAGCTTGTCATATGAAAACCCAAATTTCTTGTTTAAACTGTCATTTTGACAATGTTTTAAAAACTCACAAAAAAATACCTTACAAAAACTTCTTCCCTACAAAATCCTTTACTATTTTAGCCAACTATAAAGGTAAAGTTTACCCAGCAAATGTAATGCCTCTTCTTTATAAAGATAAGACCTTTATGGCTATAGCTCCATACTTTACTCATTCTGTAGATAGAAATGGAAGAAAATGTAAAGACTGTCACGCAAATCCAGATGTTGTTAAAGCTATTAATAGAGGAGTAAAACTTATGAAATATAACCCTGCAACAGGTAAATTAGAATTTGCGAAAGGTTTAATTCCTTTTGTTCAATATGAAGATGGTTCTTACAATATAGACATGGACTATGTAAAATTTGGTAAAAATGGCTTAGAACTTGTTAAAAGATATACAGATAAATATCAAATTATTTTAGTTAAACCTTTAACTCCAAAACAAATAGAAAGATTAAAAGCAAAATTAAAATATGAAAAATAAAAGTGTGGGGGGCTAATCCCCCCATATTTTTAATCTAAGTTGTTAGTTATTAGATTTATTCACATAATAATATAAGACTATCTTAATACTTATACTTAAAAATTTAA
>JAMOTM010000013.1 GCA_027002265.1 Aquificota bacterium
AAATAAAAAAAGAAAAAATTAAAACTTTAATATTGCAGAAATTTTCTAAATATAAAATAAATTTAAGCGAAAAAGCTTTGGAAAAACTTTTAGAAATAACTACAGATTTATTTTCTTTAAAAAATGAGACTGATAAACTTATTTTGTATGCTCTTGAAACAAAAAAGAAGATTTTAGATGAAAATGATATAGAAAAACTATGTGTAGGTTTTGATTTTGACTTTTGGGAGACTTTAAATCTATATTTGGAAGGGGATTATAAAAAGTTTATAAAATATTTTGAAAAAGCATATAGAGAAAATCCTTATTTATCTATACCTTTTTATTTAGGTAGATTAAAAAATATTATAAAAGGAAAAACAAGCTACGATAAAATTATATTTCAAAGATATAAAAGCAAGGTTCTAAAACTTTACTCCTTACTCATAGACCTAGATATTTTTCTACGACAAGAATATAATCTTCGGTTTTTATTAGAAAGACTTATTTTTGAAAAGGAAAAGAGTAATTTATAATTTTTTAAGCCAGATATTCCTCGGTATAATTAGATAATAAATTTTCTATATCTTCATTATCCAAGTCTAAATCCTTTATGAGTTTTTTTATTTCATTTAAATTTTGTTCTATATTTTCAAAGTTCATTTCTTTTGAATTTTTTTGGACTTTTAAATTTTCTAATTTTTCTATAAGAAGTAAAAATTTTTTTAAGTTTCTTTCCACCTTTAAAAGAAATTCTGGAGGAATAGTCTTTACTATTTTTTTTGTTTTTGAATCAATAATTTCAAGATAGTAATTTTTTAATAATTTATCATACTTTATTACATACTTATATTTTTGTTGCTTCTCTTGTAAGCTTTTCTTAAGTTTTTTTAACTTCTCTTGCAGTTTTTTATTTGTATCTTTTGTTAAGGATTTATTAGGATTTGAAAAATCAGAAAACAAGTTATTAGTACTTCTTTTTTCTGAAGATAAATTAACTAGAACTCCAGAATGTAAAAGAAAATCTGAGTTAGTTTGCTTTTGAACTGTTAAATTCATAAAATCGTAATAAGGAGATATCTGAAAAACATTTATTTTCAAATTCATGCTTATTCCCCTATCAAAATGGGTAAAATATCCCATTTATTTTTATCGGAAATTTTAAATTTTATTTTAGCATTAAAAAATTTTTTAGAAAAAGACAAATTTTTGGTAAGAACAAAACTGTGATAAAATTAAAGATAAGTCTTAAACTTATCAAAAAGTCTTATATACTCTTTTTAAATATTATTTAAAACAATAAAAATCTTTGCTTATTAAATAAAAAGGGGGTCTATACCTATGCCAAGTATGCTTAGCCTATTAAAAGGTTCTTGTGGAGTTGGTTTTATTGCAGACGCTAATGGAAAAGATACAAAAAGGGTAATAAATTTAGCTTTAGAAAGTGTAGCAAATTTAACCCATAGAGGTGCCGCCTTAGGAGATGGAAAAACCGGAGATGGTTCTGGAATTTTAACTAAAATTCCAAAAAAATTTTTTGAAAGAGTGTTAGAAGAAAACAATGTTAATATAGATGTTGATAATCTAGGAATTGGAGTTTTATTTATTCCTCCTGAAAAAGACAAAGAGTATAAAATAAAAATAGAAGAAATATTAAAAAAGCATAATATAAAAAATTACTTTTTCAGGAAAGTTCCTATAGATAAAAATGCTCTTGGGGAAATAGCTTTAAAATCTTTACCAAAAATATATCATCTTTTAATGGATATTTCCGAACTTAAAAATCCATATATAGACCTTTATAAAATTAGAAAAGAAATAGAAAGAAACTTAAAAGATATTCATATACCATCTTTCTCTCATAAACTAATATGTTATAAAGGCTTATTTTTAGCTCCCCAACTCCCAAAATTTTATTTGGATTTACAAGATAAAGATTTTACTTCTTCTTTTGCAATTTTCCATCAAAGATATGCAACAAATACTTTACCTAACTGGGCTTTAGCTCAACCTTTAAGATACACGGCCCATAATGGAGAAATTAATACTATAACTGGAAATAGAAACTGGATGAAAGCAATGGAAGATTTACTTTCCACTAAAGATTTATCTTCCGAAGATATTAAACCTTTAGTCTTAGATAATGAATCGGATTCAGCATCTTTAGACAAAGTATATGAGCTTTTACTTTTAGCCGGGTATGAAGCCGAAGAAGCTGCTACTATGCTTGTTCCTCCAGCCAAAGATAATAATCCTCTTTATAAAAATGATAAGGATATAAATGCCTACTTAGAATATAAAAGCCTTCAAATGAAACCTTGGGATGGACCTGCGGCCTTAGCCTTTGTTAATTTAGATGGAACTAAAATCGTTGGAAAACTTGATAGAAATGGTCTTAGACCTGCAAGATATTTAATTACAAAAGATGGTCTTATTATTTTTGGTTCTGAAGTAGGTATGTGTGAAATCGAGGAAAAAGATATTGTTGAACGAGGAAAGCTTTATCCAGGAGAAATTTTTGTAGTAGATTTGAAAAACAACAAAATAGAAAGGGATATAGAAGTTTTAAAAAGACTTGCTATTAAAAAACCTTATCATGAATGGATAAAAAAATATCATTACGATTTAAACTATTTTGAAAAACCAAAACCTAAAAAAGAGGAAATTTCTTATGAAGATTTAATTTTCAAACTTAATTTATTTGGATATTCCAAAGAAGATTTAGATTTCTTTGTAAAAGAACCTGCTCTAAAAGGAAAAGAACCTATTTATTCAACGGGAGATGATACTCCTATTCCCGTTCTTTCAAAAAGACCTGTATCTTTCTTTAGATATTTTAGACAAAGATTTGCTCAAGTAACTAATCCTCCAATAGATTCTATACGAGAAAGAAATGTTATGGATTTATCCATGAATCTTGGCAAAAAGAGTAACTTTCTTATAGAGGAACCTTACCAAGCTCATAGATTAAAAATATCTTCTCCAATATTAAAAGAAGAAGATTTAGAAGCTATAAAAAGCCAAGATGCATTTAAAGTAAAGGAAATAAAAATATACTTTAAAGAAACTGAAAGATTAAAAGATGGTTTAGATAGAGTTTTAAAGGATGTGGAAAACGCGGTTAAAGAAGGAAATGAAATTATTATTATTTCAGATAGAAATTTAAAAGAAGATGAACTTCCAATTCCTACTCTTTTAACCGTTGGAGCAATATTTTCAAAACTGGGAAATTTAACTTCAAAATTTTCTTTAATTGTAGATACTTTTGAAACTAAGAATACTCATGAAATCGCATGTTTAATTTCTTATGGTGCCAGCGCCGTATGTCCTCATGGTCTTTGGAAAATTATAGAAGCTTGGAAACAAGGAAAAATTAAAGATTTACCCGAAACTAATTTAGATAAAGAAAATTTAGAAAATAATATTAAAAAAGCTTTAGAAGATGGAATATTAAAAATTATGGCAAAGATGGGAATTTCTCCCCTTCGTTCCTATCAAAGAGCTCAAATTTTTGAAATTGTAGGTTTATCTAAAGAGCTAAGTGAAGAATACTTTCCGAACACTTTTAACACTATCGGAGGAGCTACTTTAGACGATATCGAAAAAGATATAAGAAAACGCTATCAGATAGCTCAAGAAAGTCATGATATTTTACCTTCTGGAGAATATAACTATTTACCTTTAGAAAATGCTGAGTACCATGCTTTTAATCCAAAAATAGTAAGAGCTCTTCATAAAGCTATAAGAACAAAAGATTATAATGCTTATAAAGTATATAGGGATCTAGCAAATTCCCGTCCAAGTTTTATTAGACATCTTTTAAAAATAGAAAGCGATAGAAAACCTATTCCTATTGAAGAAGTTGAAAGTGTAGATAGTATTATTAAAAGATTTGTAATAGCAGGTATGTCTTGTGGGGCCTTATCTAGACCGGCTCATGAAGATATGGCTGAAGCTATGAATAGACTTGGTGCAAAATCCTGCTCCGGAGAAGGTGGTGAAGATAGGGAAAGATATGAAACTATAAAAAATAGTAAAATCAAACAAGTAGCTTCTGGTAGATTTGGAGTAGAACCTTATTACCTTGCTTCAGCAGAGGAGCTTGAAATTAAAATAGCTCAAGGTGCAAAACCTGGGGAAGGAGGTCATTTACCCGGCTCAAAAGTAACCGAGTATATAGCAAAACTTCGTCATGCTGAACCGGGAGTAGATTTAATTTCTCCTCCTCCTCATCACGATATTTACTCTATTGAAGACTTATCTGAACTTATATATGACCTTAAACAGTCCAATTTAGATGCAAGAGTTGCTGTAAAACTTGTTTCTGAAGATGGAGTTGGAGTAGTCGCCTCCGGAGTAGCTAAAGGACTTGCAGATGTTGTTCAAATTTCAGGTTGTGATGGAGGAACGGGAGCTTCTCCTTTAACTTCTATTAAATATGCAGGAAATTACTGGGAATATGGACTTGCTGAAGCTCAAAAAATGTTAATAGAAAATAACTTAAGAGAAAATATAAAAGTTAGAGTAGATGGAGGATTTAGAACTGGAAGAGATGTTATTTTATCTGCCATCTTAGGAGCGGATGAATATGCCTTTGGAACTTTAGCTATGATTGCAGTTGGTTGTATTATGTGTAGAAAATGTCACACAAATAAGTGCCCTACTGGAATTGCTACCCAAGATGAAAAGCTAATAGAAAAAAGATATAAAGGCTCCCCGGAAGATATAATGACTTTATTTAAAATGATAGCTCAAGATGTGAGAGAAGAACTTGCAAAACTAGGTTACCGTTCTTTAGATGAAATTATAGGTAAATATGAACTTCTAAAAATAAATGAAGATGTTATTAAAGAATTTCCAAAATGTAAAAATATAGATCTTTCAAATATTTTATTAAATTTAAAACCTAAAAAATATGAAGGAAATGACAAGCCTATTAAACTTTCTTCTCCTTTAAATGAAAAAATTTTAGAAGACAAAGATATAAAAGAAGCTATAGAAAAAGGAAAAAAAGTTGAAAAAAATTACAAAATAAAAAATACTGATAGAGCAATCGGAACCCCTCTTGCTTACATAATTTCTAAAAAAACAAAAGGAGAAGGTCTACCAGAAGATACCATTACCCTCAAATTTAAAGGGTATGCCGGTCAATCTTTTGGAGCATTTTTACCAAAAGGGGTCACTTTAATTTTAGAAGGAAATGCAAATGATTATATTGGAAAAGGTTTAGGCGGAGGAAAAATAATAATAAAAAATAAATACGCTAAAGAAAAAGATGTTCTTGGAGGAAATACAATTTTATATGGAGCTACCGCCGGAGAACTTTATATTGCTGGAAACGTAGGAGAAAGATTTGCAGTTAGAAATTCCGGAGCTATAGCTGTAGTAGAAGGATGTGGAGAACATGGTTGTGAGTATATGACAAGAGGAACTATATTAATTTTAGGAAATGTGGGTGTAAACTTCGGAGCTGGTATGACAGGTGGAGTTGCCTACGTTCTTGACGAAAATATAGAACAAAAAATAAATAAAGACTATGTAAAAGTATCATATTTATCTAAAAAAGACAAAGAAAGAGTTAAGAAACTTTTAGAAAAGCATTATAAATATACTGGAAGTAAAAAAGCAAAAAAACTTTTAGATAATTTTGAAGATACTTCAAAAGTTTTAAGAAAAGTAACTTCTATAAAATTTGGAAACATAGGAATTATAGAACCAAAATAAAGTATAGGCCCCGCAAAGGAGCGGGGCCTATTTATCTTCCTACAAAGAACAACTTGAACAACTTCCAGAAGAGCAAACAGAACAGCTGGAAGAATTTTCAGTTCCACCAATTCTAAAACCACTTAAAAGTTTCTCAATATTTTTAGAACCGCACTTGGGGCATGTTATATTTTTTATTTCTTCCTCTTTAAAAATTAATTTTTCAAACTTCTCTCCACAATCTTTACATTTAAAATCAAATACAGGCATAATATTCCTCCCAGTAAAATTTTTAGATGTGTTAAATTTTCAATATATTTTTCCAATATAAAAATATAGAAATAAAAATAGAAAAAGTCAAGAAAAAGATTGGGCCAG
>JAMOTM010000014.1 GCA_027002265.1 Aquificota bacterium
GTTTTCATATACATATCTATTAGATCTTTATAATTTTTAGCTCTATAGGTATATCTAACTCCGTCAAATCTTGCAAGATTAGAAGATGCTTCTGCAGGAGCTATTATATAGTAGGTAGGAACTGCATACTTAATATGTTTTAAAGTAATGGGAATAATTTCGGCTCCTAATTTTTCTAAAATTTTTAAAGTTTCAAAGAAATTAACTTTTACATCTTCATCTATATCTTCCAAAATACTTTCATCAAATCCAATTTTTATAGCTTTTATATCATTTTCTAAAGCTTCAAGATAATTTTCCACAGGTTTATCTACACTTGTAGAATCTTTATTATCTAAGCCTGAAATTATTTCAAGTAAAAAAGCAGTATCTTTTACATTTTTTGAAAGAGGACCTATTTGGTCTAAAGACGAAGCAAAAGCTGTAAGCCCATATCTTGAAACTCTTCCATAAGTTGGTTTTAATCCTACAACTCCACAAAATGAAGCAGGTTGACGAATGGAACCTCCTGTATCCGAACCAAGTGCAATTGGAGCTTCTTTTGCAGCTACCGCAGCCGCTGAACCTCCAGAGGATCCTCCGGGAACTCTTTCTAAATCCCAAGGATTTTTTGTTGGTCCAAAATAAGAAGTTTCTGTAGAAGAACCAAATGCAAACTCATCTAAGTTAGTTTTTCCTAAAATCAAAGCTCCCTTTTCTTTTATTCTTCTTATAACTGTCGCATCATAAGGAGAGATAAATTTTTCTAAAATCCTAGAGGAACATGTCATTGGCATATCTGAAACACAAATATTATCTTTTATAGCAATAGGAAGTCCAAAAAGCTCTGGAATTTCATCTTTGGAAAGTTTTGCAAGTTTTTCATCTTTTTCTTTAGCCTCATTTATTAAGTTTTCATTTACGTAAGTATAAGCATTTATTTTATCTTCCACTTTACTTATTCTTTCTAAGTAAGCTTGGCAAACTTCACTTGGCTTAATTTCTTTGTTTTTTATTAAGTTAGATAACTCATAAAAACTTTTATTTAAAACTTCCTTCATTTCTTCCTCCTTCGGAATCTTTTATACTTTCTATTAAATTTTGCCTATATTCTATCATTATTTTAAAATTTTAAACCTCAAAAGCTCTAATTACTTAAGCGGAAAGTTTATACTTTTGAAGTGATATAATCATCTAATAGTTTTCTTAGCTTTTCTTTTACAAAAACTTTAATAAAAATAAAAAAAGGTAAGTAGGATGCTTAAAAAACTTTTAAATCTACCATTAAATGAACTTATGAAACTTGCCTCAAAAGAAAGAAAAAAACGTTTTGGGAACATTATTACTTATACTATAGAAAGGAATATAAATTATACAAATGTTTGTATAGCAAAGTGCAAATTTTGTTATTTTTGCGTAGATAAAGAAGATAAAAAAGCTTTTATTCTAGATTTTTCCGAACTTGAAAAGAAAATTAAAGAGTTAATAGCTATTGGTGGAGTAAAAATATTACTCCAAGGAGGCCTTCATCCAGATTTAGATATTAAATATTTTGAAGAAATGTTTTCTTTTATAAGAAAAAAATTTCCAAACATATATATTCATGCTTTATCTCCAGCAGAAATCCTACATATTTCCAAAGTAAGTAAATTATCGTTAAAAGAAACTATTCTTCGTTTAAAGAAAGCTGGACTTCAATCCGTTCCGGGAGGAGGAGCAGAGCTTCTAGTAGATAGAATTAGAAATTACTTAGCTCCAAATAAAATATCAAGTAAAGATTGGCTTTTAGTTATGGAAACTTTACATAGACTCGGGATTCCAAGCACAGCTACTATGGTAATAGGCTTTGAAAATTATGAAACTAAAGAAATTTTGGATACTTGGGAAGATAGATTTGAACATTTAAAAAAAATAAAAAAACTTCAAGAAAAAACAGGAGGATTTACAAGATTTATTTTATGGACCTATCAGCCTCAAAAAATAACCTTTGCCGAGTATCTAAAAATGCTTGCTATATCTCGTTTATATTTAGATAATATACCTTCTATTCAAGCCTCTATTGTTACTCAAGGTGTAGAAGGTGCTCAAACAGCTTTATTATTTGGAGCAAATGACATGGGATCTCCCATAATAGAAGAAAACGTAGTTTCAAGTGCAGGTATAAAATTTAAAGTTTCAAAAGAAGATATTTTAGAAGCTATAAGGGAGATAGGATGTATTCCTCAATTGAGAATATAAAAAAACTTTCTCAAAAAAGAAAAAAAATAAAACTTGGAAAAATTAATTTTATAAATACAGAGCCCCTATATTTTTTCTTAGATAAAAATAAATATAAACTAATTTCTGGAGCTCCAAAAGAACTTTATAAAAAACTTTTAGAGGAAAATTTAGATGTTGCACCTGTTCCTTCTTATGCATATCTAAAAAATATAAAAAATAAATTAGAAAATATATTTAAACTTATAAAAGGAATTTCTGTATCTGGATCAAAAGAAGTTATGAGTGTATGTTTATATTCAAAAAGTAAAGATATAAAAAACATAAAAAGAATATATGTAACCCCTTTAACTACTACGTCTATAGAGCTTTTAAAAATAATATTAAAAAGATTTCATAAAAATGTAAAATTTACTAAAAATAAGAAAAATGCAGATGCTCTTTTACTCATAGGAGATGAAGCTCTTTTCTTTTTTAAAAGTGAAGAAAAAAAAATTTACAAATACAAATTAGATCTTGCAAAAGCTTGGTATAAATTATATAAACTTCCTTTTATATTTGCAGTTTTTCTTCTTAATAAAAAAAAATTAAAAACTCAGTTTTTTATAAAAAGAGATATGAAAATATCTAAAAAGTTATGTTACAGAAATATAGATATTTTAGTGGAAAAAATAATAAAAAATTTAAATTTAGAAACTAGCTTGAAATCATATCTAAAAAAGTATTACAAAGTTATGAATTACGATTTTTCATATAAACACTATTTATCTTTAAAACTTTTTGAATTTTTAAGTACTTAAAAGTTTTTTAGGAGGAAAAAAACTATGAGAATGTCAAAAGCTTTTATACCCACTTTAAAGGAAGATCCAAAGGATGCAGAAGTTATTTCTCATAAACTCCTAGTTAGAGCTGGGTTTATAAGGAAAGTATCTTCTGGACTTTACAATATTTTACCTCTTGGAACAAAAGTAGTCGAAAAGATAAAAAATATTATAAGAAAATATATGAATGAGTATGGTGCTCAGGAAATAATTATGCCTATTATGACTCCAAGTGAACTTTGGATAGAAAGTGGTAGATGGAATGTATACGGAAAAGAGATGATCAAATTTAAAGATAGACATGATAGGGATTATGCACTTGGACCCACTCACGAGGAAGTTGTAACAGATTTAATTAGAAAAGAAGTTAAATCTTACAAAGATTTACCTTTAAATCTTTATCAAATAGGACAAAAATTTAGAGACGAAATTAGACCTCGTTTTGGACTTATGAGAGCTAGAGAATTTATTATGAAAGATGCATATTCCTTTGCAAAAGATGAAAACGAAGCTAAAGAAGAATATTTTAAGATGTATGAAGCTTATAAAAAAATTTTCGATGAAATAGGTTTAAACTACGAAATTATAGAAGCAGATACTGGAGAAATTGGAGGAAAATTTTCTCATGAGTTTGTAGTTTTAGCTGATAGCGGAGAAAGTAAACTTATAAAATGTAAACAATGCCCTTATTGTGCTTCTACAGAAATAGCAAAAATAGGTATAAAAATAGATGATATACCTTTCGTGCCGTTTAAAATTTTAGAAGAAGTAAATTTTGACTTAGAAAAATATAGGGAAAAAGTAAAATCTATTTTAGAAAAATATAAAGAAACCTTAGAAAAGGAAAATCTTCCTCAAAAAGAAGAGGTCTACACGCCTAATCAAGAAACTATAGAGGATGTTGCAAAATATTTAAATCTTTCAAAAGAAGATACAGCAAAAGCTATGGTTTATATTGCAGATGGGAAACCAATTTTAATTTTCTTAAGAGGAGACTATGAAGTAAATGAAATAAAATTAAAAAGAGCTTTAAAAGCAAAAGAACTTTCCCTTGCGGATGAAAAATTATTAAAAGAGCTTTCTTTAGAAAAAGGTTATATAGGACCTCTTCTTTCTCAAGAAACGCTTGAAAAAATAAAAGAAAAACAAGGTCTTATTATTGGGGATATATCTTTACTTTCTAAAAAAGCTTTATGTTTTGGAGCAAATAAAAAAGATTATCATATAAAAAACTTAGTTATGTTTAGAGACTATAAGCTTGATACTATTTTGGATATCTCAGAAGCTCAAGGTAAAGATTGGGAAAGATGCCCGGAATGTTTAGCTAATGTAAACTTCAAAAAGGGAATTGAAGTAGGTCATATATTTATGCTCGGAGATAGATATTCAAAAGCAATGAATGCTACTTTCGTAGATAGAGATGGAAAGGAAAAATATATTATTATGGGATGCTATGGGATTGGAGTTACAAGAATAATGGCAGCTTCTGTAGAACAATCTTTTGATAAAGATGGAATTATTTGGCCTTTATCTATAGCTCCTTACCAAGTTCACCTTATTTGCGTAAATCCAAAAGATGAAAAACAAAAAAGTATTGCAGAAGAGCTTTACAAAGAACTTTTAAATAGAGGTTATGAAGTTTTATATGATGATCGAGAGGAAAGACCTGGATTTAAATTTAAAGATGCTGACCTTATAGGTATTCCTATCCAGGTGATTGTTGGTAAAAAAGTGAAAAACAATAAGGTAGAGGTGAAAGTAAGAAAAACTCAAGAAAAAATGGAAGTAGAGCTTGATAAAATTTTTGAATATATCAATAATACAATAAATATGTTAAAATAAATTTAAGCCGTTTTTAAAAAACTTACCTTCACTAGTAAGGAGAAAAATTGAAAAAAGAAGTTAGTTTTGACGAACTTTGGAAAGAGGCGATAGAAAATACATTTGAAGATTTTATGAAATTTTTCTTTCCGCAAATAGCAAAGCATATTGATTTTAAGGAAAAGATAGTTTTTAGAGATAA
>JAMOTM010000015.1 GCA_027002265.1 Aquificota bacterium
GCTCTAGCTATGGCAAGACCATCAAAAGTGGCAGTTCCCCTACCAATTTCATCTAAAATAACTAAACTTTTATCTGTAGCCTTTTTTAAAATATTAGAACATTCAAGCATTTCGAGCATAAAAGTGGATATTCCCCTTGTTAAATCATCACTTGCACCCACTCGAGAAAAAATTTTATCTACCAAAAATAGTTTTGCTTCTTTTGCTGGAACATATCCGCAAACCTGAGAAAGAAGAAAAATTAAAGCTATTTGACGAATATAAACAGATTTTCCTCCCATATTAGGTCCTGTGATAATAAACAAATTTTCGTTTTCTTTAGCTATAGTATCATTCGGAATAAAACTATCCAAAATAGCTTCCAAAATTGGGTGTTTTCCTTCTTTTATATAAATTTCTTTATTTTCTTGATATTCAACTTTGCACCAATTTCTAAGCAAAATAACTTCGGCAAAAGAGGTAAGAGCATCCAAAAATCCAATTTCATCCGAAAGTTCATTTAAATCCTTGTAAAAGTGTAAAACAAAATTTCTAATCTTATTAAAAATTTCTGTTTCCAAGTTAATTATTTCTTCTTGAGAAGTAAGAAACTTACTTTCAATATCCTTTAACTCTTCGGTAGTATATCTTTCGGCGTTCGTTAAAGTTTGGCGACGAATGTACTTTTCTGGAACCTTATCTTTATGAGTTTTTGGAATTTCTATAAAATAACCTAAAACCTGATTATACTTTATTTTTAAAGAAGGAATTTTTGTTTTCTCTCTTTCTTTTTCCTCAAGAAGTTTTATATATTTATCTATATTTTCTTTTATATCATAAAGTTCATCTAAATGTTTATTCACTCCTCTTTTAATAATATAACCATCTTTTATATTTTGAGGTAAATTTTCATTCAAAGTTTTAGAAAGAAAGTTAAAAAGTTTTAAAGCTACATCTTCTTTAGTAAATATTTTTTCATATATATAAGGAAATTTTTCCTTTAAAAATTCCAAAAGATTTAAAACTTCCTTTAAAGAATTTCTTAAAAACTCCAAATCTTTGGGACTTGCGAGTTTGGAAGAAAGTTTAGTTAAAATTCTATCTATATCAAAGATATGACTTAAATATTTTTGAATTTCTTTTAAAAAGAGTTTTTTTTCTAAAAGATTTTCTATAAGAGATTGACGAAGCTTTATTTGGGTAAGATCCTTTAATGGATGTAAAAGTAAAAATTTTAGTTTTCTATGTCCCATTTTGGTTTTTGTAAAATCAAGTACTTTTAAAAGAGTTTTATCACTTTTCCCTGTAAAATAATTTTCCAAAATCTCTAAATTTTTTATTGTATTTTGATCTATTTCAACATAATCTTTATATATTAAGCGAGTAGGATTTTTTATTTTTGGAAGAAAATCTTTTTGAGTATCTTTTAAGTATTCTAAAACGTTTATAATAAGAACTTTCTCTTCCGGTGTAAATTCCATATAGTGATATTCTTTATCTTCTAAAAAAATACTTTTAAAATCTTTTTCCTGTAAAAGAACATTTTCTAATCCCTTTAAATTTTCCAAAATTTCTTTTTTTATATTCCTATCAAATAAAATTTCATTAGGCTTATATTTATAAATAAATCCGATAACATCTTCAAAATTATTAAAAGATGAAATATAAAAATCTCCAGTGGAAGAATTTACTAAAGCTACATAATATTTTCCTTTCTCTTTATAAAGAGCAAGAAAGTATCTTTCTATTCTTTCATCTTCAAAATAAGTCCCTGGAGTAATAACTCTTACAACTTCCCTTTCTACTACCTTTCCAGGCTTAGGTTCTTCTATTTGTTCGCATATAGCTACTTTATAACCTGCATCTATAAGTTTTGGTAAATAAATATTTAAAGCATGATGAGGAATACCTGCCATAGGTACTTTAGGAGAGTTTTTTCCAAAGGGTCTAGAAGTTAATGCTATACCTAGAATTTTTGCTCCTACCTTTGCATCTTCAAAAAACATTTCATAAAAATCACCCATTCTAAAAAGTAAAATGGCATCCTTATATTTTTCTTTAATTTTTTTATATTGCTTTAAAGCTGGAGTTTCTTTCAAGAGAAAGCCTCCCTTATGGTTTTGAAAATATAAGAGATTTCTAAATTGGTTTTTAAAGAAAAAGACATATATATAATATAAGACATAATTTTAATTATCAATTTCAAGAGGTAAAACCATGAGTAACTTTGTACATCTTCATCTTCACTCTCAATATTCCCTTTTAGATGGGGCTATTAAAATAAAAGATTTAGTTCAAAAAGCTAAAGAGTTAAATATGCCTGCGGTTGCTGTAACAGACCACGGAAATATGTTTGGATCCTATGAGCTTTACAAAACTTGTAAAGATGCTGGAATAAAACCTTTAATAGGACAAGAGTTCTATGTAGCTCCAAGAAGCAGATTTGAAAAAGAAAAAGATAAGGATAAAGAACCATTTCATCTGGTTTTAATTGCCAAAAATCAAGAAGGCTTAAAAAATTTAATAAAACTTTCTTCCTTAGCATTTATAGAAGGTTTTTACTATAAACCCAGAATAGATAAAGAGCTTTTAGAAAAATACTCTAAAGGCCTTATTTGTCTTTCTGCTTGTGTTCAAGGTGAAATACCTTATCACTTTATTAGAGGGGAAGATAAAAAAGCTTATGAGACTGCAAAATTTTTTAAAGAAATTTTTGGAGATGATTTTTATTTAGAAGTTCAAAATCATTTTTTAGATGAAGAAAAAAAAGCCAATATCAAAATTTTTGAACTTGCAAAAAAACTTGATATTAAAGTAGTTGCTACAAATGATGCACATTACATAAACAAAGAAGACGCAGATGCCCACGAAATTTTACTTTGTATCCAAACTAAATCTACTATAAATGATCCAAAACGCTTTAAGTTTCCAAATAAAGAATTTTATTTTAAGACTGAAGAGGAAATGAAACGTCTTTTCCCCGGCTATCCTCAAGTAGTTACAAACACTTTAGAGATAGCTGAAAAAGTAGATGAAAATATTAAAATGGGTTCAGATAGTTATCTTCTCCCAAAATATCAAGTTCCAAAAGGTGAAACTTTTGATTCTTACCTTAGAAAACTTGCTTTTGAGGGTTTAGAAAAAAGACTAGAGCAAACTTATAAAAAACTTATAAAGCGTCTTGAACTTTTAAAAAGTGGAAAAGTAAAAAAAGATCCCTATTTAATTCAAAAGGAAATAGAAGAAATAAAAAATAAACTTAACAATTGGGATAAAGTAAAAGATGAGTATGTAAAACGTTTAGAGTATGAGCTTTCTACCATAAAACAAATGGGATTTTCAGCTTACTTTTTAATTGTTTGGGACTTTATCAATTGGGCTAAAAAAAATGGAATTCCAGTGGGGCCTGGAAGAGGTTCCGTAGGAGGCTCGCTTGTAGCATACGCTATCGGTATTACAGATATAGATCCAATTTTTTATGGTCTACTTTTTGAAAGATTTTTAAATCCTGAAAGAGTTACTATGCCAGATATTGATGTTGACTTTTGTTTTGAACAAAGAGAAAAAGTTATTGATTATGTTAAAGAAAAATATGGAGAGAAAAATGTAGGTCAAATTATTACCTTTGGAACTTTAAAACCAAGAGGTGTAGTAAGGGATGTTGCTCGAGTTATGGGAGTTCCTGCAAAAGAATATGACAAGCTTGCAAAACTTGTTCCAGATAAAGCAAAATCTATTGAGGAAGCTTTAGAAGAATCAAGTGATTTAAAAGAGCTTTATGAAAAAGATAGCAAAGTAAAAAAAATTTTAGATTATGCAAAAAAACTTTGTGGTCTTGTTCGACAAACCGGAGTTCACGCAGCAGGCGTAGTTATAGCTCCAGATGAACTTACAAAATTTGTACCTCTTGCAAGGGGAAAAGACAATGTAATTACTACTCAATACGATATGGCTCAACTTGAAGAACTTGGCCTTTTAAAAATGGATTTTCTTGGTCTTAAAACATTAACTTTCATAGATAAAACTATAAAGATGGTTTATAAAAATAAAGGTATAAAAATAGATTTAAATGAGATTCCTTTAGATGATGAAAAAACCTATGAACTTTTAAAAAAAGGTAATACTGTAGGAGTTTTTCAACTTGAAAGTAGTGGAATGAGAAATTTACTTAAAAGGTTAAAACCAGAAAATATTTTTGATATCGTAGCTTTAGTTGCACTTTACCGTCCAGGACCATTAAATTCTGGAATGGTAGACAGCTACATAAGAAGAAAACATGGAGAAGAAAAAATTGATTATATTTTTGATGAGCTTGAGGAAGTTTTAAAAGAAACCTATGGAATTATCGTATATCAAGAACAAATTATGGCTATCGCAAACGTTTTATGTGGATATTCTTTAGGGGAAGCAGACCTTTTAAGAAGAGCAGTAGCCAAAAAGAAAGCCGATTTAATGGCAAAACTTAAAGACGACTTTATTGAAAAAGCTGTAAAAAGAGGATTTGATAGAGAAAAGGTAGTAAAGCTTTGGAAAGACATAGAAAAATTTGCGGAGTATTGTTTTAATAAATCTCACTCTGCAGCTTACGGCTATATTGCATATATAACTGCCTATCTAAAAGCTCATTTTCCAGAAGAATTTTATGCTGCGATTATGTCCTTAGAAGTAGATAAAGCTGAAGAAGTTGCAAAATATATAAAAGATGCTCGAGAAAATGGGATAGAAGTTTTACCTCCAGACATTAATAAATCCTATTCAGATTTTGTAGTGGAAAATGGAAAAATAAGAGTTGGTCTTGCAGGTCTTAAAGGCGTTGGAAGCAAAGCAGCTGAAGAAATTATTAAAGTTAGAAAAGAAAAAGGAGAATTTAAGGATTTATTTGATTTTTGCATGAAAGTGGATCTACGTTCTATTAATAAAAAGGTGATAGAAACCTTAATAAAAGCGGGAGCATTTGATTATACAGGTATATCTCGTAGAGAACTTTTAGAAAGTTTAGAAAAAATCATGTCGGAAGCTCAAAATAGAAAAAAATCTAAAGAGGCAGGTCTCCTTTCCTTATTTGGAGAGGAGATAGAAGAAAGCTACTCTTATCCTTATAAAGGATTAAAAGAGTGGGATGAAATTGAAAAATTAGAGTATGAACGCCAAGCCATTGGTTTTTATGTAAGTGCACATCCTATAGATGCCTATAAAGAATTTCTTCCAAAAGACATAGTATTTATTGAGGAGCTTTCTTCTTTAAAAGATGGAGATGAAATTAAATTAGTTGGAGCTATTACAAAAGTAGATGCAAAAATTTCTCAAAGAGGGGAAAGATATGCCCTTATAGAGATTACCGATCCAACTGGAGTTATTCAAGCCACAGCTTTTCCAAAGGTTTTTAAAGAAAATGAATTTCTTTTAACTGAAGGTAATTTAGTTTATATAAAAGCTATAGTAAACAAAGATGAGGAAAGTGATGAAATTCGTTTAACTATAAAAGATGTAAAAAGATTTTTTGATATTTTCCAAGATGAGGACTGCACTTTTAGATTTATTATTCCTTTAAAAGATGAAAAATACTTAAAGTATGTAGCTCAAAAATTAAAAGAAATATCTAAAGAAGAAAGCTCTTTGAGAAAAGTTCCAGTTGTGGAGGTGGTAGATAGAAAAAACAATTATATATATGCTTTTGAACCTCATTATGATATTCCTATAAAAGCAGAAACATTAAAAATTTTAAAGAAATTTGGAAAAGTTCATTTTTCCCATCGTTCTTAATATGTATTACTTGTATAAAAATTTTTAATATTTATAAATTTTTATTAGTTAATTTTTTAGCGTTATTAAAAGATAAAAAAATAGTAATAACTACAAAGTTTTTCTAAGGATTATTTTAAAATAATGCGTATAATTAAATTAAAGGAAATTTATACAAAATTTTTACAAGAAATTTACAAAAAATATTTACACTAAATCGCTTTTTTCGCATTTAAAAGAATACGAGGAGGGGTATTATGAGATTTCTAAGTGCAAAAGTAGATAGAAGAAGTTTTTTACGTGGTTGTGCAATTGCAGCAACTATGATGGGACTTCCGGCTACTATGGCTCCTAAAATTGCAGAAGCTATTGAAAGAGATGATAGACCACCTGTAGTGTGGCTTCATTTCCAAGAATGTACTGGATGTTCCGAATCTGTTTTAAGAGCAACTCATCCAGATATTTTAACCTTAATTACAAAACTTATTTCTTTGGATTACCATGAAACCCTAATGGCTGCATCTGGAGAACTTGCAGAAAAAGCTTTAGAAAAAACTTTGGAAGAAAATGCTGGAAAAGTTATTTGTATAGTAGAAGGTTCAATTCCAACAAAGGAAGGATACTGTAGAATCGCCGGAAAAGAAGCAAAAGACATTTTGAAAGAAGTTGCAGAAAAATCTAAAGTAATTGTAAACATTGGAACTTGCTCAGCTTATGGTGGAATTCCAAAAGCTTCTCCAAATCCATCTGGGGCAGTTCCAACTTCTGAAATAGTAAATAATAAACCAATTATTAATGTTCCCGGATGTCCTCCAAATCCAGATGTATTTTTATCTACTTTACTTTACATTTTACTTTGGAATAAACTTCCTCCAACAGATACAAAAGGAAGACCTCTTTTTGCATTTGGTAGAAGAATTCATGACCATTGTGAAAGAAGACCTCACTTTGATGAAGGAAGATTTGCAGAGTGGTTTGGAGATCTTGGACATAAACAAGGATATTGTCTTTATAAAGTTGGATGTAAAGCTCCGGAAACTTACTCTCCATGTTCTATAGTTGGATTTAATTCTATTGGCGTATGGCCGGTAAAAATTGGACACGGATGTATTGGATGTACAGAACCAGATTTCTGGGATACTATGAGCCCATTCTATCAAAGACTACCTGGAGTTAAAGTTCCTGGAAAAGAAGGAATTATTGCCAGTGTAGATAAAATCGGATGGTATGCTCTAACCGCAACTGGAGTAGCTCTTGCAGCTCACGCGGCAGCTGGTATTTTAAAAGGAGCTATTAAAGGAACAACCAATAAAGAGCACGATGAGGAACACAAGGAGTAATATTTAAATTTTTAAAAATTAATTTTGGTATTAAGGAAAAGATTTAAGGAGGTTTACTAACTATGGCTAAAAGAGTAGTTGTTGACCCAATTACAAGAATAGAAGGTCATTTAAGAATAGAAACTGAGGTTGAAAACGGAAGAATAGTTAATGCATATTCTATAGGAACTATGTTTAGAGGTCTTGAAATTATTTTAAAAGGAAGAACAGCTTTAGATGCTTGGCTTTACGCTCAAAGAATTTGTGGAGTTTGTACAACAGTTCATGCTATCGCATCTGTTAGATCTGTAGAAGATGCTACAAATACAAAAATTCCTATTTTAGCTCAACTTGTTAGAAACTTAATTATCCTTTCTCATGCATTACAAGACCATATCGTTCACTTTTACCATCTATCCGCTCTAGATTGGGTAGATGTTACAAAAGCTGCTAAAGCTGATCCAAAAAAAGCTGCAAAAATAGCAGCAAATCTTTATGATTGGCCTACAAATTCTGAAGATAGATTTAAAGAAGTAAAAGAGCTTTTAAATAAAATTATTGAAAGTGGAAAACTTGGAATCTTTACCGGATATTGGGGACATCCAGCATATGATGTTCTTCCTCCCGAGGTTCATTTAATAGCTGTAGCTCATTATTTAGAAGCTTTAGATTACCAAAGATATGCAACCCAAGCAAATGCAGTTTTAGGAGGAAAAAATCCTCATATTCAATCTTTGGTTCCAGGTGGAGTAGCTCTTGCAATTAATAAAGATAATCCTGCTACATTTAATATGGAAAGAGCTCAGCTTTTTTACTCTTTTATAAAGAAAACTTGTGATTTTGTAAAAAATGTTTATTACAGAGATGCTATCATCCTTTCTAAATTCTACAAGGAATGGTTCAATATTGGAACAGGAGTAAAATCCCTTCTTGCAACTCCAGATTTACCGACTAATGTAGATATGACAAATATGGATCTTCCAGGAGGATATTTACCAGATTCTGATGATCTTACAAATGTAGAGGTATTTAAAGATTGGAAAGATCCGAACTTAAGAAACAATATAAAAGAAGATATTGTTCACTCTTGGTATAAAGGATCTTGGGCAAAACATCCTTGGGAAGAAACAACAGAACCGGAGTATACTGGAATAGACCACAATGGAAAATATTCTTGGGTAAAAGGACCTCTCTTTAAAGATAAACCAGCCCAAGTTGGACCTGTAGCTCAAGTTCTTGTTGGATATGCCCAAGGTCATGAGCTTATTAAAAAATACACAGATAAAGCTATAAATGAAGTTGGTGTTCCTGTAAATAAACTAAACTCTACCATTGGAAGACATCTTGCAAGAGCTATTAGAGCAAGAGTTATTTGCGATTTAGTAGAAAAGCACTTTAACCTGCTTGTAGATGCTATGGGACATGAAACTGAGTACTGCGTTCCAGTTAAATTTAATGGTGAGCAAAAAGGAGTTGGATTCCACGAAGCCCCAAGAGGAATTCTTTCTCATTGGACCGTAATTCAAGGTCCAGATGGTATACTTAAAAACTATCAAGCTGTAGTTCCATCTACTTGGAATGCAAGACCAAGAACTGCTGATGGAGAACCAGGACCATATGAAGCTTCTTTAATGGATAATCATCCTCTTGTTGATCCAGAAAAACCTGTGGAAATTTTAAGAACTGTTCACTCTTTTGACCCATGTATAGCTTGTGCTATCCACCTTTATGATGAAGATAAAAAGAAAAGAGTTAAAGTATTTGCAAGAACAATTGCAAAATAATCTTTTCTTTGGCCGCTTTCGTGCGGCCAAACTTTTTTGGAGGTAAGGAAAAATGGCTATGGTTGAAATAGTTATACCTACTATAGTTTGTATAATGCTTGGACTTTTATTTTTAGCATCTTTTAAAGTTCCAAGAGAAAAACATGGAGAAAGAAAACCGGGGTATGAAAGAGTATATGTATGGAGTATTCTTTTAAGATTTTATCATTGGCTTTTTGCATTTTCTATTTTAGCTCTAATTATTACTGGACTTTATATTGGATGGCCATTTACAAATACTTGGAATGAAGCTTCTTCTCAGTTTACAATGGCAAATATGAGATGGATTCACTTTATTTTTGGTTATTTATTTACTGTAGCTGTAATTATTAGAGTTTACTTATACTTTTTCGGAAACAAATATGAAAAACTTTGGAATATGCTTCCAATTACTCCTGAGCAAGGAAAAATAGCAATGCAATCTCAACTTTGGTATGCTTATATTTCCGATTATCATCCTCATATAGAAGGACATAATCCAGGAGCAGGTGGAGGATATCTTTTAACTATAATTTTGGCTATTTTCCAATTTATAACTGGATTTTATCTTTTATACGGAGATCCGTCCTGGGCTCCAGCTTGGGTAAAACCTTTCTGGAATTTAGGAGATATGATTTTTGGAACTCAACAATTTGCTAGATTCATACACCATATTTTAAACTGGTACTTTTTCATATTTGCAATGATTCATATTTATATGGTAGCTATGAATGATATTAGAAATCCAGAAGGATTAATATCTTCCATTTTTACCGGTTATAAGTTTTTCCCTGTACATGAACATAAAAAGCATTAAATATAATTGGGCCGCCTTTTTAAAGCGGCCCAATATTTTTTAAGACACAACTAAATTCAGCTTATCTGCTATTAAAGCCCATTTAATTTCTCTTGCAATTCTTTGACCCATACTCATAGGTTCATCAAAAAGTATATAAGAATAAGGAGAACCATTCATAAAAGTATTTGTTCCTCCATCCACTCTTGCAGACATTTCAAATACTACAATTTCTAAGTTATCCGTGCAAAGAGTTTGTAAACAGAAAGGTCCTATTAGACCTGGTGGAACAATATTTTTTGCAGTTTCGGCAAGTTTATCCCCCATATCAAAAACTTGAGTAAGTAAACTTTCTCTAATAACAACTGGGAAATTTCCAGTAATTACGTAACTTGCCGGAGTATTTAGTTCTAGTTGATCTTTTGCAGGAATTCTTACAAGTCCATCTATATTAGATTCATATCTTCTATCTATTCCAAGAAGTTCTACTTCTTGTTTTAAAGGGGAGAAAAAGTAATGAAGGCAATAATTTGCTCCTATAACATATTCCTCTATATGAGCCTTTTCTAAATCATCTTTAGTTAAAAATCCTTTATTTACAAAATCCTCAAATTTTTTATAAAATTCCTCTGTAGAATTACAAACAAAATATCCTCTTCCTCCCCTTGCGCCTGGGAATTTAACTATAACTGTTCTGTCAATATCTTCCGGTTTTTCAAATTTTTTAGGAATTCTTATTCCAGCTTCGCTTAAAAGTTTCCTTTCCAAATCTCTTTCAGATTCCCAACGAAGTATAAATCTATTTCCAAACATAGGAACATAAAAATCTTTTTCCAAGTTATCAAGTCCAGCATAAGCTATAAAAGAACCATGAGGAATAATAATAGTATTTCTTTTTCTAAGCTCTTTTTGAATTTCTTCCTTTACAATATCAGAGTAATTTTTTACATATAAAAACTCATCTGCTACTCTAAACCTTTTATAAGGCTTATCCTTACCTTCCATAGTAATAACAAGAGTTTTAAAACCCTCCTTCTTTGCACCTTTTAGAATATGAAGGGAAGTATGAGAACCTAAAGTAGCAATAGTTATATTATCTTTATCATAAGAATTTAAAATATCTA
>JAMOTM010000016.1 GCA_027002265.1 Aquificota bacterium
TCACTTTTTAAATCCGCTTTGTTTAATACAATAAATAATTTCTTATTCTCTAAATCCAAACTTTCAATAAATTCCAAATCACTGCTTGGAATAGTCCCTGTTACATCAAGTCCTATTAACCATATAAAAGCATCGCTTTTATTTAAAAACTCTTTTGAGATATTTACATCGTCTTTAAAGTTGTCTTTATTTGCCGGATTGTAGCCGGGAGTATCTATAAAGCATAAATTTTCATACTCAAAATTAGTAGCCAAAACAAGATAACTTAAAATTTCTTTTAAATTAAACTTAAAAGATTTTAAAAATTTATGAGAAAATTTTTTGTGAAAATCGCTATCAATATCTCTTAAATTAACACTTCCACCTTTATAATTACATGCAATTAATTTATTATCCCCGTTTAGCACATATGTAGCAATTGCAGTTGTTGGCTCAATACCTACGGGCAGTTTTATTCCATCAATAAATGAGCTTATAAACTCACTCTTTCCAGCACTAAATCCTCCACCAACTGCTACTATGCTTTTTTTGTGAAGCTCAGGATATGATAGAATTAATTTTATTTTATTTTCCAGTTTTTTTAATTTTAATACAACTTCCCCTTCTCCCTTTAAAACAACTTTTTTTGAAAAGTCCAAAAATTTATCAAAAATTTCATTCAATTTTTCTAAATCTTCTTTATCTGCCTTTGCCGTTATTAATTGTGATATTAACTCTTCTCTTAATTCACAATCCATCTTCTCTCCTAAAAGATTTTATCAAACTCATCAAAAACCTCAATATCCCCATATACAGAATTAAATATCCAAATTTTATCAAAATACTCCAAATTACTTCTTCCATAATTACCAATTACCAAAGAATAAAATCTATTTTTGTTTTTTCTTGCTTCTTTTATGTTATTTACCGTATTAGAGTCTAAATTATTCATAACAAAATCGGATATTACCAGTAAATCCGCTTTTTTATATTTGTCTTTCATAAGTTTTGTAGCGTAATTTAATGCAGGGGCTACGTCTGTTCCTCCATAAAAAGAAAGTTTTAAAAAATTTATTAACTCTTTTACCCCTTTTTTACCGCTAAGTTCAAATGTAGTAATTGAAGTTGAAAAATTAATCAAAAAACAATCTCTTTTTTCTTTTTTTGCAATTGATGCAATATATAAAGTTATCGCTTTTGCAATATATTCAGGCTCTCCGCTCATAGAACCGCTTGTATCTACGCATAAAATTATAGGACCTTGTTTTTCATCTTTTTCTACATTTTTTAGCTCTTTTTCTTCTTTGTAATTTATCTCTTTTTCTAAAACTTCTTTATTTGCAATGCTCTCAAAACAACTAAGAGACCTTTCTATATATTTCTTATAAAACAAAATCTCTTCCTCACTATCTAATAGCATCAGTTCTTGTGGCAAGACGTTTGCTAAATCACTATCAAGCTTTATTCCGTCAAGTTCGTTTTTAAAAATACTCTTTTTTTTAGTTACAATTATCTCTTTTGTAACATTTACAAGCTCTTGTTTTTTGTTTTTTCTTGCTCTTTTTATTCTTCCAAGCATCTCTACAAGTTTTTTTATGTTTTTATTGTTTGAAATAAATTCAGCCCATTTTTTAACCTCATTTATATCATTTTTGTTAAGTTCTCCCTCATCTAAACTAAAAAGCTCCCCTCCAAAAGAGAGACACTTAATTGTTTTATAAAACTCTTCCCTTGTTTTTAGCCACTCTTTTGTTTTTTTTACAAACTCTTCGGTTAGCTCTTTTTCTCTTTGTCGTTTCCAGTTTTCATACGCATCTTTTAAATTTTTCTCCCATTGATTTTGTAATACTTTAAGAGATAAACTAATTCCTCTTTTTAGTTTTTTATCAAGAGTTGGATTTTTTGATTTTAAGCTTTTTTTTTCAAACTTTTTTATCTCTTTTTGCCAATAATTTATATCTTTTAGGCTTAATTCCTTATACCCCTCAACCCCCTCTATTAAAGTCTCTAAATAAAAATCTTCTTTTTTTACTTTTTCTTTAAATTTTTTTAATTTTTTTTCATTCTCAAAATATGGATTTTCTGTTTTTAAAGTGCGTTTTAGTTTTCTTTTAAATTCTTTAATTTTTTCTTTTAGTTTCTCTCTTACACTCTCAACATTTAAAACCTCAAACTCTTTAAATCTCTCAAGCATTCTCAAACTCTTTTATCTTATTATAAATTCTCTCTAAATCTTTAATTTCAAGTTCAACATCTTCTATCTGCTTATTTACGGAAGTTAAA
>JAMOTM010000017.1 GCA_027002265.1 Aquificota bacterium
AAAACAATTTTCTAATTTCTTCCAATACTTAGAGCATGTTTTTCAGGGTAAAATTTTCACTTTTTACTATTTAATGTTTTTTTATTACTTCAGTATTATTCGTATTCTGCTTTTAATAGACCTTATTTTTTATTATAACAGAAATTTATCGTTAAATTTAAGTCTATAGAGGCTTATTTAAATCTTAATGAAATTTTTAATTAGCTTAAAAACTTGATAAAATATGCCCCAAAAAATTCTTGGAGGAAAGAAAATGAATGTTTATGCCTATGGCTATCCAAGACTTGGAAAAAATAGAGAGTTTAAAAAAGCTATAGAAGGTTATTGGAGTGGAGCTAAAACTGAAAAGGAAATGATAGATACTATTTTAGATTTAGAAAAAGAAAGGCTTTCTTTATATGAAAAAAATGTAGACAAAATTCCTATTGGAGAAATGACCTTATATGATAATATCTTAGATACTGCTCTTTTACTTGGAGTATATAAAGTAGAAGATTTAAAAGATTATTTTGAACTTTGTAGGGGAAAAGATGCTCTTCCTATGAGAAAGTATTTCAACACAAATTATCACTATTTAATTCCAGATCTAAGAAATATAAAAGAATTTTCTTATGCTTGGGATAAAACAAAAAGATTTTACGCTAAATTTATAAATGGAAAGAATGTAGATATCTGGGACTTTAAAGCAGAAAATCCTGAGGTAAAATCTAAGGAAAATTATCTTCCAGTATACTTTTCTCCATTTACATTTATAAAACTTTCTTTTCATAATGAAGAAGATTTTGAAAAGTTATTAAATAGTGCAATTAATGTATATAAAGAGATCTTAAAAGATTATGACGAAGTTATTCTAGAAGATCCAGCTTTAGTTTTGGAACTTTCTGAAAAAGAAGTAAAGTTAGTTAAAAAACTTTATGAAGAGCTTTCTAAAGTAACAAAAATTTATGTTTTAACCTACTACGATGCTTTAGAAGAGGATACTTTTAAAGCTCTTTTAGAAACTGATATAAAAGGTATTTTTCTAGATATTGTAAATGGAAAAGCAAATTTAGATCTTTTAAGAAAATATAAGGATAGTCTTAAAGATAAAGAAGTTATTTTAGGTGTTACAAATGGAAGAAATGTTTGGAGAGCAGATGTATTTAAAATAAAAGAAGCTTTAGAAGAATTTAAAGATTTAAATATCTCTATTTCAAACGGAGCCCCACTATTTCATTTACCTATAACTATAGAAGGTGAATCTCTAGATGAAAAACTTTTAAATAAGCTTGCATTTGCAAATGAAAAATTGGAAGAACTTAATATTTTAAGAGAGCTTTTAAATGAAAATAAAGAGGAAAGAGCAAAAGAGTGGACTAAGGGTATTTATACATCCTTTGGAGAAATTAAAGAAATTAGAGAAAAAATTAAAAATTTAAAAGAAGAAGACTTTGTAAGAAAACCTTCTTTTGAAGAAAGAAATAAAATTCAAAGAAATCTTTTAAAACTTCCACTTTTCCCAACTACAACTATTGGTTCTTTCCCACAAACTCAAGAAGTAAGAAAAATAAGAGCTTTATATCGCCAAGGAAAATTATCTAAAGAGGATTATGAAACCTTTATTCGCGGAGAAATTGCAAAATGTATTCAAATTCAAGAAGAGCTTGGTCTTGATGTTTTAGTTCATGGAGAATTTGAAAGAACAGACATGGTAGAGTTTTTTGCCGAAAAATTAGAGGGAATAGCCACTACAAAAAATGGTTGGATTATCTCTTATGGAACAAGAGGATATAGACCTCCTATTATTTATGGAGATATAAAAAGACCTGAACCTATGACTATTAAAGAAATAGCCTTTGCTCAAAAGCTCACAAATAAACCCGTAAAAGGAATGCTTACAGGACCAGTTACTATAATAGCTTGGTCTTTTGTGAGAGAAGATATTCCAAATGAAGAAGTAGCTTATCAGCTTGCTTTAGCCCTACAAGAAGAAATTGCAGATTATGAAAAAGCCGGAATAAAGATTGTTCAAATAGATGAGCCAGCAATTAGAGAAAAAGCTCCTATCAAAAAAAGAGATTGGGATAAATATTTTGATTGGGCTGTAAAATCCTTTAGACTTTGTCACTCTAAAGTAAAGCCTGAAACTCAAATTCATACTCATATGTGTTATTCTGACTTTGGAGAAATTATTAACTACATCTTAGATATGGATTTTGATGTTATTTCCATTGAAGCTACCCGCTCCAAGGGAGAAATAATTAAAGATTTTGAAAAAGTAAACTTTGATAGAGAAATTGGACTTGGAGTTTGGGATATTCACTCTCCTGTAGTTCCCAGTGTAGAAGATATGAAGAAAATCGTAGAAAGAGCTTTAAGAGTTATTCCAAAAGAGAAGTTCTGGATAAATCCAGACTGTGGACTTAAAACTCGTCAATGGCAAGAAGTTATTCCTGCTCTTAGAAATTTAGTAAAACTAGCTTTAATTCTAAGAGAAGAATATAAAGATTAATAAAGATTAAGTTGGGGGGAAATGTTCCCCCCCTTTTTAAAAAATTTCTTTTCTTATTAAATCTTCTAAATTTTCTCTTTCTCTTATTACCTTTATTTTATCTTTATCTATTAAAACTTCCTTTGCTCTTAAACGGGAATTATAATTACTTGCCATAGACATAGTATAAGCTCCAGCTGAAAAACAAACTAAAAGCTCTTCTTCCCTACATTTTTTTATTTTTCTATCTAAAGCTAAAAAATCTCCACTTTCACAAATTGGACCTACTATATCTACAATTTCTTCTTCATTTTTGTTTTGATATAAAGGTTCTATATGGTGATAAGCTTTATACAAAGAGGGACGAGGAAAATCATTCATTCCGGCATCACATATATAAAAAGTTTTCTCCTCATTTTTCTTTATATATAAAATTTTTGTAAGCATAATGCAAGTATTTGCAATTAAATATCTTCCAGGCTCAACGAAAAGTTTTAAAAAGTAATCAAACTTTTTAAGTTTTTCTATTACTTTATTTGCTAAAACTTCAAGCGGAAAGACTTTATCTTTTGGAGAATATTTAACCCCCCAACCTCCTCCAATATCTATAAAGCTTAAAGTAATCCCTTTTTCTTTTAAAACTTTTACAAAGTTTAAAGTTTTTTCCAAAGCTTCTATAAAAGGTTCAACCTCAAATATTTGAGAGCCTATATGAAAATGAATTCCTAAAGGATTTAAAAATTTTTCTTGTCTTGCATACATATACATCTCTAAGGCTTCTTTAAAAGAAACCCCAAACTTACTTTTTTTCAAAGCTGTAGAAATATATGGATGAGTTTTAGGGTTAACCTCCGGATTCACTCTAATAGAAATATCTGCTACCTTTTTAAGCTTTTCTGCAATATTTTTTACAGTTTTTAGCTCGGAAAAACTTTCCACGTTTATAGCAAGTATATTGTTTTTTAAAGCATACTCAATTTCATCTTTTCTTTTTCCTACTCCAGAGAAAATAGTATTTTTCAAGTTTTTTTCTACATTTAAAACTCTAAAAAGTTCTCCCTTAGAAACAGTATCAAATCCAAAATCTGCATCTCTAAAGATTTTTAATAAATTTATATTTGGGTTTGCTTTAACTGCATAAAAAACTTTTGTGTCATAATTTTTAAAAGCATTTTTAACTTTGTTTATATAAAAGTTTATAGCCTCTTTTGAATATACAAAAATAGGAGTCTCATCTTTAAAAGTTTCTAAATCCACGCTTTCTACAAATATCTTATTATCCTTTATCCTTAAACTTGGTAAAAAATCTTTTAAATTAAGCATTTTCTACCTTCCTTAAAAAGTTTTCTAAACGTTTTAAAACTCTATCTTTTCCTAAAAACTCTACTAAAGCATCTAGCTCCAAACCTTGCATTTTTCCAGTTAGAGCAATTCTAAGAGGCATGTAAAGTCTTTTACCTTTTACCTTAAGTTCCTTTTGAATTTCTTTTACAAGTTTCTTAAATATTTCTTTACTTAAAACCTCTTCCAAGTTCTTTATTTTTTCATAAAAAGCATTTATAACCTTTAGGCTATCTTCATTTTCCCTTAAAAACTTAAGTGCATTTTCATCAATTTCATATTCATCTTTTAAAAGCTCCTTTAAATAAACAAAAACATCTTCCAAAGTAGTATAGTAATTTCTTGTAAGCTCAATAGCCTTAAAGAAAGTATCTTTATCTGTTTCATAGATTTCATTTTTATATTTAATTAAAAGTCTATTATTTTCTTCTTTAATATCTATATCTTTTCTAACTTTAACAAATTCTAAAAGATGTTTGTATAAAGTATCTAAATCAAGTTTTCTAATAAAATATTCATTTATAAAATCTAGTTTTGTAGTATCAAAAACTGCAGGAGCTGGATTTACATCTTTTAAGTCAAAAAGCTCTATAAGTTCTTCTTTTGTAAAAATTTCTACATGTTCCTTTTTGGAAGCAAGCTTTTTATAAAGTTCTTCATTTGGATACCAGCCTAAAAGAGCCAAAAAGTTTATTAAACTTTCAGGTAGATAACCTTTTTTCCTAAATTCTTCTACAGAAGTAGAACCATGTCTTTTAGAAAGTTTACTTCTATCTTTTCCTAAAATAATTGGAAGATGCGCAAACTTTGGAATTTCCCATCCAAAAGCTTTATATAAAAGAATTTGTTTTGGAGTATTACTTATATGATCCTCTCCTCTTATAACATGGGTTATATTCATTAAGTGGTCATCTACAACCACAACAAAGTTGTATACCGGAATTCCATTTGAGCGAACAATTACAAAGTCTCCCCCAATATTTGAAGAATTAAATTCTAAGTGTCCCTTTACTAAATCATCCCAAGCTATAATTTCGTTTTCTGGAACTTTAAAGCGAATAACAGGTTTTCTACCTTCCTTTCTTAACCTTTCTTTTTCTTCCGGAGTTAAATTTCTACATTTTCCAGTGTATCTAGGAGGTTCTCCTCTTTTAAGTTGCTCTTCTCTCATTTTCTCAAGTTCTTCTTTAGTACAGTAGCACTCATACGCAAGCCCTTTTTCCAAAAGATAATCTACATATTTTTTATAAATATCAAATCTTTTACTTTGTCTATAAACCTCATCATAATCAAGAGTAAGCCAGTTTAAGGTTTCAAAAATAGCTTTTACCGCATCCTCATTATGACGCTCTAAATCTGTATCTTCTATTCTTAAAATAAAATCTCCTTTATTATGTCGTGCAAATAAATAATTAAATAAAGCTGTTCTTGCATTTCCAACATGCATAAAACCTGTTGGTGAGGGTGCAAATCTAACTCTTACTTTTTTCATTTTTATCCTCTCTTTTTAAAGTTTTATTTTAAATTTTTAATTTTAAATTATACTCACTTATTTTAAATGCTGAAAAATACTAGGTTTCTTAAGTTTAAAGTATTGATATAATTTTCTTTAAAATTTTAGAAATTTTTATTAGGAGGAAAAGGTGAGAGTTTTATATAAACATTTAAATGAATTTATTGATATTTCAGATTTAAGTCCTCAAAAAGTAGCTGAGCTTCTTACAAAAAGTGGTACAGAAGTAGATAGAGTTTATTCTTTAGCCCAGCTTTTAGACAAAATAGTTATCGGAAAAATTTTAAAAATAGAAAAACATCCAAATGCAGATAAACTTTCTATATGTAAAGTTTTAGTTAGTGAAAATAAAAATAGCTATGCCTATAAAGCTATAAAAGAAAATCTTTCCAAATATGATTTAAAAGAAAATCAGATAGAAGATGATGGAAAGATTATTTTACAAATTGTTACTGGAGCTAAAAATGTATATGAGGGTATGTATGTTCCGGTAGTGTTAATAGGTGGTAAAGTTATATTTGATGAAGAAAGCTTTAAAATTTCCAAAAGAAAGTTTAGAGGAATAAATAGCTACGGAATGCTATGCTCAGAAAGCGAACTTGGTCTTACAGAAAGTGCCGAAGGTATTATGGATTTAAAAGAAGAAGCTCCTATAGGAGAAGATTTTATAAAGTATGCTTCTTTAGATGATTATATTATTGAGTACGAAATTACCCCAAATCGTCCGGATACCCTAGGTGTTCTCGGAGTTGCAAGAGAGCTTAGTGCTCTTTTAAATAGAAATTTAAAAAATATAGAAACATCTTATAACGCTGAAACTCTAGAAAACTTAGATGTTAAGGTTGATGTTTTAGACAAAAAAGCTTGTCCTCGTTATACCTTGCAACTTGCAGAAGTAAAAAATATAAAAGAAAGTCCCCTTTGGCTAAAAGTAAGATTATATCTTTATGGTCAAAGACCAATAAATTTAATAGTAGATTTAACTAACTACGTAATGCTTGAACTTTCTCAACCTATGCATGCTTTCGATTTAGAAAAGGTGAAAAATAAACATTTTATTGTTAGAAAAGCAAAAGATGGAGAGGAGCTTACACTTTTAGATGGAAAAACTGTAAAGCTTTCTAAGGAAGATTTAGTCATTGCAGATGAAGAAAAAGCTTTAGCCTTAGCTGGTATTATGGGAGGAAAAGAAAGTGCAATAAATGAAAATACAAAATATATTGCATTAGAATCTGCCCATTTTGAACCTTTAACTATAAGAAGAACTTCTAAAAGACTTGGAATTTCCACAGAAAGTTCGTATCGTTTTGAAAGAGGATGTGATATAGAAATTACAAGCTTTGCTCAAGACAGATTTTTCCATCTTTTAACTAAATTAGATAAAGAAGCAAAAGTATATATGCCAAAGGTAGATAAATATGAAAATAAATATGTTCCAAAAGAAATAAAGCTTCCTTTAAGCAAGTTTAAAACATTTTTAGGTCAAGAAATAGAAAAGGAAGTTATTCTAAATATTTTAGAAAAACTAGGGTTTAACCCTCAAATTGAAAATGATATTCTTAAAGTAAAAGTTCCTTCTTGGAGAGCTTATGATATATATTCTTGGGCAGATATCATTGAAGAAGTATCAAGAATATATGGTTATGAAAATTTACAAATCTCTTATCCAAGTATGCATCCAAATGTAAAAAAGGATTATACTTACTTTAGAATTTCAGATATAAAGAAGTTTTTTGCAAATAATGGATTTTTTGAAGCTATAAATTATTCTTTCTTAGGAAAAGAAAACTACAAGATTTTAGGTTTAAATTATGAAAATTTAATAAAACTTTTAAATCCACTTAGTGAAAATCAAAGTTTATTTAGAGATTTAATAACTCCATCTTTAGTATTTAATGCTCTTTCTAACTATAAAAAAGATATAAGAAATTTAAAACTTTTTGAGCTTTCAAAAGTATTTAAGAAAAAGCCTTATGAAGAGGAAGGTGAAAATATTTTTGTAAAAGATAAAGAACTTGGGAGCATAAAGGAAGATATGCATCTTGGAGTATGTATGCTTCCAGGCGAATATAAAGATATAAAAGGTACTTTTGATAGATTTTTTGATCTTTTAGGTTTAAAAGTAATTTATGAAAGAAGCAAAGAAAAATTTTTACATCCAGGTCAAAGTGCAGATATTTTTGTAAATAATGAAAAAATAGGGTTTTTAGGAAAACTTCACATAGATGTTTTAGAAAAGCTTGAAATAAATGAACCTATTTTAGTTGGAGAAATTAATTTATCTAAAGCTTTAAAATACGCACCCAAAACTATCAAATTTGAAAGAAAAAAAGTATCAAACTTCCCAGCAACTTATAGAGATGTCTCTTTACTTTTAAGTAAAGATCAAACCTTAAAAGAAGTTTTTGATTTAGCTCAAGATATTTTTAAAGAGCTTTTAGAAGATATTTACGTTATAGATATTTTTGAAGATGAAAAGAAGCTTGGAGAAAACCTAAGAAGTATTACTATAAGAATGATAATAAGAGGAGTAGATAGAACCTTAACAGATGAAGAAGTAAATGCGCTTTATGAAAAACTTTTAAACAAAATAGAAGAAAAAGGTATAAAAGTAAGAAGATAGGGAGAGAAACTTGAAAATAAAACTTAGAAAATTTTTAAAAAAAGAAAATTTTAAGAAAGCTTTAAAAGATATAGGTGTTACGGAAAAAGGAACCGAAATTTTATCTTCAAAATATAAAACTTTAATTTTTGAAATAAAAGATATTAGTACAGTTACAGCTAATCTTTTAAAACAAGAAGCTTTATGTGTAGGGGCAGATGTAGCCTTGCCCCTAGAAGCTTCTTTTTTTGAAAAGAAAAAGGTAAAAGTTTTTTTAATTATAGATGAAAGAAAACTTTATAAACTTATAAAGCGTTTAAATGAACAAACTCCTGCTTTAAGAAAAATTTCTTTTGAACTTGAAAAATACTTAAATTTAGAAAAAAGACCAGATTCTATTTTTTATAATGACAAATTTTTAAGCTTTGATAAATATATTTTAATGGGAATTTTAAATGTAACTCCAGATTCTTTTTATGATGGAGGAAAATATACTTATGTAGATAAGGCTGTGAAGCATGCAATAGAAATGGTGAAAGAGGGAGCTCAGATTATAGATGTTGGAGGAGAAAGTACAAGACCTGGAGCTCAAAAAGTAAGTGAGGAAGAGGAGCTAAAAAGAGTTATCCCTGTTATAAAAGCTTTAAAAGAGGCTTTACCAAAAAACATTTTTATATCCGTAGATACTTATAAAGCTAAGGTAGCGCAAGAAGCTCTTAAAATAGGTGCAGATATCATAAATGATATTTCTGGACTTACTTTTGATGAAAATATGATAAATGTTTTAAAAGAAACTCAAGCTCCAGTTGTTATAAATCATATTAAAGGAACCCCTCAAGATATGCAAAAAAATCCTTTCTATAAAGATGTTATTTTAGAAGTAGAGGAATTTTTTGAAAATCAAATAGAAAAGCTTTTAAAGGTAAATTATCCATATTCTCATATAATTTTGGATGTTGGAATTGGTTTTGGAAAACGTCTTGAAGATAATTTAAAACTTATAAAAAATATATCTCACTTTAAAAAATTTAAACTTCCACTTTTAATAGGAACTTCTCGAAAATCTTTTATAGGAAAAGTGTTAAATTTAGACTCTCCAAAAGATAGATTAGAAGGAACTTTAAGTATAGACATTTATCTATATTTAGAAGGTGTTAATATCTTTAGAGTTCATGACGTTAAAGCTCATAAATATGCTTTGGAGATGATAGATGCCCTTTTTAAGTATTAAATTTACCGATATTTTGGATATTTTCTTAGTATCCTTAATTATTTACTATGTTTTGCAATTTTTGTTAGAAACCCGTGCTTTTCAAATTTTACTTGGAGTAATATTAATACTACTTGTAACATTTTTTGCAAAGCTTTTACATTTAAATACTTTATATTGGATTTTAAGCCAAGCTACTACTCTTGGAATTTTTGCTTTGGTTGTTCTTTTTCAACCTGAACTTAGAAAATTTTTAGCTCGTCTTGGAGAAACAAATATATCTTTTCAAACTCAGGAAAGTAAAACATTAATTGCTATTGACGAAATTATAGAAGCTGTAAAAAATATGGCAAAAGAAAGAATAGGAGCTTTAATAGTTATAGAAAGAAATATAAAAATAGATAACTACCTTTTAAAACCGGGAACACTAGTAGATGCTTTAATTACAAAAGAACTTTTAGAAACTATTTTTTATCCTAAAACTCCTCTTCATGATGGAGCTGTTATTATAAAAGGAGACAGAATATATATGGCTGGTGCTTTTTTACCTTTATCATCCAACCCTGAACTTCCATCTTCTTTCGGAACTCGGCACAGAGCTGGAATAGGTATAACTGAAATAACAGATGCAATTTCTTTAATTGTATCTGAGGAAAGGGGAGATATATCTTTAGCTTACTCTGGGAAATGTTTAAAAAATGTTTCTCCTAGTATTCTTAGAAAACTTTTAACTCGTCTCTTAATAGAGGGTCTTTATGAAGATAAAGTAAATATAGATAAGGAACTTAAAAATGTTAAAACTAACAAAATTAATTCAAGAGCATCTTAAAAATTTTTTTACAACTAATTTATCTTTAAAAATTTTATCTTTAATTTTGGCTATTTTACTATGGCTATATCTTAAAATATCTGGAAAGTAAAAATGCCGTTAATTCTTTCTTGTACACAAGGAGATATTAATTTTCAAAATCAAACTGTGTATATAAGAAATGGTGAATTTACAAGTTGTAATTTCACATCTCCAACTTGGAAATTTAAGTTTAAAGAGCTGAAAGTAGAAAATAACACCCTAACAGCAAAACATGTTATTTTCTATATAAAAAATATTCCTGTTTTTTACTTTCCAGTCTTTAAAAAGAAACTTCCTAAAAAGGAAGATATGAAAAAAAAGAAATCTAACCAATTTCCTATAAAAGTGGAGTATTATGATAAAGATATTAAAATTTCTTATATTTATAAAAAAAATTATAAAAGATTTAGCTCTACATCTATTTTATCTGTTGCACCGAGACACAGAGATTTAATTTTCCATCAAAATTTTAATTATTATTTTTATTTAAATTTTGGAACTAACTTAGGATATAATTTTATTAAGGGAAATTTTTATAAAAATTTATATGTTCAAAAGAGTTTTAAAGAGCTAGGTTTAAGTATAGTATATGATTTTAATAGGTTTTACTATTATGCTTCTTTAAATACCAAAATTTATGAGAAAGAAGATAAAAATAAAAATATAAAGCATAAAGTATACTCTATAACGACCTTAGATTTAAAAGAAAAAAAACTTACTTCCTTTACGCTTTATTATGTTTACCAAAATATTTGCTCAAGGACCACTTATTATATAAATCCTTTTACTTTAGATTTTGGAATAGGATTTGAAATAAGATTTTAATCTTTTATATAAAGAGAAGACTCTGTAAGTTTTTTATAGATAGGATGAGAAGATAGAGTTTTTTTATTACCTACCATTATTAGTTTTCTTTTAGGCCGCGTGATAGCTACATTTAATCTTCTTAAATCTTCTAAAAATCCAAGTTCACCTTTGTCGTTAGAGCGAACAAAAGAAATTACTATAACTTCTTTTTCTCTACCTTGAAAACCATCTACCGTATTTACTTCCACGAAAATTTTGTCCTTTTCTAGGGCTTTTTTTAGATGCTTAACTTGAGCCAAGTAAGGAGTTATAATTCCAATATCTTGGGGTTTTACACCTATTTCTAAAAGATTTTTAATAATATCTTTAACTCTATTTATTTCTTTTAAGTTATAAATAGATTTGCTGATTTTCTCCTTCTTTTCGGTTCCCTTTACATCTAGAAAAACCACACTATCTTTCAAATCATAGGAAAGGATTTTTTTCATTTTTTTAGGTAACTTTTCATATTTTTCTTTATCCATTAAATCTTTTAAAGTAATATTTTCTACATCTTTGGCTGCAATAAGTTCTCCGTTATAAAATGTTTTATTTGGAAAATCCATAATTTTCTTATTCATTCTGTATTGGATTTTTAAAATTTGGGATTTTTCTGGGTATAAAGAAATTAATTTTTCAAAAAGAGTTTTTGTAAGCTCTTTTGCAGCTAAAGACTTAACTGTAGGAGGTAATTGTTTATGATCTCCTGCAATAATAAATTTTTTAGATTTTAAAATAGGAAGCAGAGTTGAAGGTAAAGTTGCTTGAGATCCTTCATCAATAACCGCAACATCAAAGTTTTCTTTTATTTCCTTCATTAAATCACTGTAAACCATAGAATTTGTAGAAAAAATTATTTTTGCATTACTTAAAATTTTTTTTAGTATTTTATCTTCAATTTTTCTTCTTTTTTCTATTAAAGAAATAATTTTTTCTTGAAGCTCTATCCATTTAGCCATTTTTTGAAGTTTTTTAGGAGATACACCTCTAACTTTCTTTCCTTCTTTTGCATATTTTTTTATTTCTTCGTTAGATAAACCTCTTCTCCATTTACTTAAAGGCTTTAAATACTTTTCCTGTTCTTTTTTTAACTTAGATATCTCCAAATCTATTTTCCTAATTTCCTTGTAATCCTTGTCTTGTTCTAAAAGATAGAATATATAATGCTTTTCTACATTTTTGGAGGTCTTAGCCGGATGACCTACTCTAACTAAATCAGAATTTTTTTGTATATATTTGGAAACTCTTTCTAAAATGTTATCTACAGCTGTATTGGAATCTGCGGTAACTAAAACCTTCTTTCCCTGCTTATATAGTTGCAAAATAATTTCCACTAAAGTGGTTGTTTTTCCCGTACCTGGAGGTCCATGAATTAAAAAGAAGTCTGGGCTGGAAATAGCTTTTTCTACAGCTTTTTTTTGATATATGTTTAAATTTTTGTTATAAAAAGAAATATCTTTTAGAATATCTCTAAATTTTTTTACTTTTTCTTTCTTTTCGGAAAATAAAAAGCTTAAATCCTTTCTTTCTTTAGCATCTTCTAAACCTTCAAGCCATCTTTTGAAAGTTACATCATCTGGATAAAGATCTAAAGTTAAATTTTTACTTTTAAAAATAAAATCTTTAGGTTCTTCCTCAAAAGCAACTAGAATGCAATTTTTATCTACTTTATAAATAGTTCCCTTTTGAACGTTTTTAGAAAGAGGATTTCCAGATGATACTACAATAACATCTCCCGGAGAAAAAATATTTTTTATTTCTTTTTTATCTTTTTTTTCAAATTTTACTATAAAGTAATCATACCTTTTGGGAAGCTTTTTAGCTTTTAAATTAGTTATTGCTCTAAATAGATTTTCCCTTTCCTTTGGAGAATATTTTTTTACAAATTCTTCAAATTCTTTTATTTCTTCTTCTTTTTCTATATTTACAAGAGCTTTATACTTTTCTATTTTTTCTAAAAAACTACTTTTCATAATTTATTTTTCTGCTCCTTCATTTAAACTTTTTGCGACATTATCCTCGCCTATATCTCCCCACATAAATTGAACCAAAGCTAAAGATACAATAGCTGCAGTTTCTACTTTTAAAATTCTTTTTCCCAAAGTTGTTACTTTAAAACCCTTTTCTATTAAACTATCTACCTCTTCTTTTTCAAGTCCACCTTCGGGACCTATTAAAATGCTTACAGACTTAGGATAATATTCTTGATATTTCTTTAAGCTTTGTCCCCCAACTTCCCACATGACAAAATTAAGTTCCATTTCTGGATTAACATCTTTTAAAAAAATAGGTTCATAAATTTCCGGAATAACATTTCTACCACACTGTTTAGCAGCATTAGTTAAAATATATCTCCAACGCTGAAGCTTTCCTTCCCAATTTTTAATTTTATCCCCAAAAGAACTTCTTTTACAAATAACAGGAACAATTTCATTTACTCCAAGCTCAGTAGCTTTTTGAAGAGCAAGTTCAAAAGAGGAAAGTTTATTAGTTAAACCTAAATAGAGTCTTGTTTTTAATGGACTTTCTCTATCAATTTCAAGTTTTTCCAAAATCTTAAGGCGGAGTCCTGAAGTAGACAAAGCTTCTATCTTTGCAAGATATTCATTTCCACTTCCATCAAAGACGATAACTTCATCTCCAACAGAAAGTCTTAGAACTTTAATAGCATGGCGCGCTTCTTTTCCTCTTAAAAATCCAATTCCATTTTTTATATTTTCTATTTTAAAGCGTCTCATAATAATCTCCCTTTTTTATTTTTCACTTGCCTCTAATTTTTCAGAAGATAAAAATTCTTTTTCATCAATTGATTTTTTTATTATAACAGTTTGTTTTTCTTCATCTAAATCTAAAAGGATCTCCCCTTCGCCTTCTTCAATTTCTCCTAAAAGAAAAGCGTCTGCCAAAACATCTTCTACATACTTTTGGATACCTCTTTTTATAGTTCGTGCACCATATTCTTTTTTAAATTCCTTTTGAATAATAAAATCTATAAGCTTATCACTCAAAGCTACTCTTATTTTCTTTTCTTGAAGCTCTTTATTTAATTTTTCAATCTCATTTAAAATAATTTTTTTAATATCTTCTTTTTCAAGCATTTTAAAAACTACTAAAGCATCTATTCTGTTAAGAAGTTCTGGACGGAAGAATTTTTTTACTTCATTTAAAACAAGCTTTTTAATTTCTTTAAAGCTTTCTTCTTTGGACTTTGTATCAAATCCCAAAGAATGCTTTTCTTTTATAATATATTTTGCTCCTAAATTAGAAGTCATTATAATAATAGTATTTTTAAAAGATACTTGACGACCGCTTCCATCTGTAAGTCTACCATCTTCAGCTATTTGTAAAAGAATATTTAAAACATCTGGATGAGCTTTCTCAACTTCGTCAAATAAAATTACAGAGTATGGTCTTCTTTTAACAAGTTCTACTAAACTATTTCCTTCTTTATATCCTACATATCCCGGAGGTGCACCTATAAGTTTGGACACAGAATGCTTTTCCATAAATTCACTCATATCAAATCTAATTAAAGCTTTTTCATCTCCAAAAAGATACTCTGCAATTGCTTTTGCAAGCTCAGTTTTACCTACACCAGTTGGCCCCAAGAATAAAAATACGCCAATAGGCTTATTAGGATTACTTCTAACCCCAACTCGGGAGCGTCTTATGGCTTTTGCTAAAAGAGAAATAGCTTCTTTTTGTCCAATAACTCTTTTAGAAAGCTCTTCTTCAAGTTTGGAAAGTTTTTTCTTTTCATCTTGAGCAATTCTTTCAATAGGAATACCTGTCCAAGTAGAGATTACTTTTTCTATATCCTTTATTTCTACTAAAGGTAATTTCTCTGTTAATGTTTTTTCCCAAGCAGCTTTTTCCTTTTCAAATTTTTCTTTAAGTTCTTTTTCTTTATCTTTTATTTGATAAAGTTTTCTATAATCTCCCTTTTCTAAGGCTTCATTTTTTTGTTTTTCAAGTTCCTTTAATTTTTCCTCAAGTTTTAATATTTTTTCTGGAGGTTTTTGAGCATTTATATGAACTTTGGCACAAGCTTCATCTAAAACATCAATAGCTTTATCTGGAAGTTTTCTATCATTTATATATCTTTCGGAAAGTTTAACTGCAGCTTCGATAGCCTTATTACTAATTTTTACTTGATGAAAGTCTTCAAAACGCTTTTTTAAACCCTTTAAAATATTTATTGCATCTTCGATTTTTGGTTCCTCTACTAAAATAGGTGCAAATCTTCTTTCTAAAGCTCCATCATTTTCTATATATTTTCTATATTCATCTATAGTTGTAGCTCCAATTATTTGAATTTCTCCTCTTGCAAGGGCAGGTTTTAAAATGTTTGAGGCATCTAAAGTTCCTTCAGCAGAACCTGCACCTACAATGGTGTGTAGCTCATCAATAAATAAAATAACATTTTTTGCTTTTTTTACTTCATTTATAATATCTCGCATTCTTTCTTCAAATTGACCCCTATATTTTGTTCCAGCTACGATAGAGGTTAAATCTAAAGCAACAATTCTTTTATTTTGAAGCTTATAAGGAACTTCTTCATTTACTATTTTTTGAGCAAGTCCTTCTACAATTGCAGTTTTACCTACTCCAGGTTCTCCAATAAGAACTGGATTATTTTTTATTCTTCTACAAAGAATTTGAATTACTCTTTCTATTTCTTTTTCCCTACCAATAACTGGATCTAACTTTCCTTTCCTTGCTAGCTCAGTTAGATCTCTTCCAAATTTATCTAAATTTGGAGTCTGAACTTTTGGAAGAGCTTTAAATGAGTAACCTTGTCTTTTTAAGATTTCTATTTCTCTTCTAACAAAATTTTCGTCTATTCCATATGAAGCTAAAATTTTAGCTGCACTTCCAAATTTTTCTCTTAAAAGACCAATAAAAATATGTTCTGGCTCTACAAAGGGAGATTTAAAAACCCTAGCTTCTTCAAGGGCATATTCTAAAACTCTTTTAGCAAGAGGAGAAAATCCAATAGAAGTTGGATGAACATGCTCTTTATTTTTTTCTATTTCATTTAAAATTCTTTCTTTTACTATATTTATTTTTATACCTTTTTTCCTTAAAATTTCATTTACAAAAGAGCACGTATTTATCAAAGCAAGCAAAATATGTTCGGTATCAACTTTTTTAGATTCTAATTTTGCCGCTTCTTCTTTTGCTCTTTGAATAACATTTTTAGCTTCCTGGGAAAAAAATTCAAACATGACTTATAACCCCATCTTTAATATAAAAGATTTTATTAGAAAAGATTTTAAACGTTTCATCATGAGTTGCTATTAAAAAAGTTATATTATATTTTTGGTTAAACATTTTCAGAAGATTAAAAATATTCCAGGCATTTTTACTGTCAAGCTGACCTGTAGGCTCATCTGCAAATATAATTTTAGGTCTATTTATTAAGGCTCGCGCTACGGCAACTCTTTGCTTTTCCCCTCCAGAAAGTTCATTTGGATAGGCATAAAACTTTCCAAAGAGATTTACTTCTTCTAAGATATCTTGAGCTTCCTTATAAGCTTTTTCTTCATTTACTCCTTTTATAATAGCTGGAAGCATAACATTTTCTATAACGGAAAGCTCTTCTATTAAATAATGAAATTGAAAGATAAAACCAATATATTCCCTTCTAAAGATAGCTTTTTGATCTTCATCTAACTTTGTTATATCTTCATCTGCAATAATAACTTTACCTTTATCTGGTTTTTCTAAACCTCCTAAAATATGAAGCAAAGTTGTTTTCCCACTTCCGGAAACTCCATAAATAAGGGCAAAATCCCCCGAAAAAAGTTTTAAATTAATTCCTTTTAAAACTAAATTTTTCCCAAAGGATTTATATATATCTTTAGCTTCAAGAATTAATCTTTTCATTTTTATCTTGTTTCTCCACAATGAGAACTTTTTCTATTTTTCTTGGAGATAATTTTAAAATTTTTATAGTATGATTAGGAAGAAAAATAAGTTCACCCTCTTTTGGAAAACGTCCCAAAGTTTTTAAAATAAGGCCAGAGACACTTGAATAATCTGTTCCTAAAGGAAGCTCATTATTTAAGTATTTATTTACCTCGCTGATTTCAATACTTGGATCACATAAAATTCCATTTAAAGTCTTTTGTAAAAATGGAGTTTTATCAAAAACATCATCTATTCTACCTACAATTTCTTCTAAAATATCTTCTAAAGTTACAATTCCCAAAGTGGATCCATATTCATCTACAATAATTGCCATAGATTCTTTTTTATCTTTAAAAATTTTTAAAGCATCAAAGATGTTCATATACTCTGGTAAATATAAAGGCTTTTTAATAAATTCCTTTAAGCTTTTTATATTTTTACTTTTTATAATATCATTTATATTTATTATTCCAATTAAATTATCTACTCTGTTTTCAAAAACTGGATATCTTGTATACCTATATTTTTCTATAAGTTTTCTTAAATCTTTTAAAGAAGCTTTTTCTGAAATGGCAACAAGTTTATTTAAAGGAACATAAATATCTCCTAAAGTTTTATCCTTTGCATAAAAAACATTTTTTATAATTTGCTTTTCCTTTTCATCAAACATGCTTGTCATATCACTCTTTAAAAGAAGTTCAAGTTCTTCTTTTGTAACAAAAGGATTTTTAACATTTTCTATTCCTAAAAGTTTACAAATAAATTTTGTAAAAAGACTCAAAAAGAAAATAAAAGGTCTAAAAATGTAGTAAAAAATAGACAAAGGATATATAACCTTAAAAGCTAAGATATCTGCATACTTTTGAAAAATACTTTTTGGAATAAGCTCTCCAAAAGTTAAAGATATAGGTGTATAAATAAAGGGTGTTAAAAATTCAGCTTTTTCTGGAAAATAGTTATACATAATGAATGTAAAAAGAGAAGCTCCACTTACAGTAGATAAATTTGTTCCTATTAAGGTTGTAGATAAAATTTTTTCAGGTTCTTTTAAAAACTTAAGTAAAAGTTTTGCTCCTTTATCTCCTTTCTCTGCCTTTTCTTTAACTTTATATTTTGGAACTGAAACTATAGCAATTTCACTTCCCGAAAAAAAGGCCTCAAGTAGAATAAAGATGGGGATGAAAATAAGTAGATGAAGAGGTGACGTATCCATAATTTACTCTCCTATACTTTGGACAAGCCTTTTTTCCAACGGTTTACACATAAAGTTCCGCATCCCCCAAGTTTGTTAATTCTATATCTATTAGAAAGGGTTACCACAAGACCGTAAGATTTTAAAAATTTAAAAATTTCAAGATATTTTTTTTCGGAAACTGGATTATAAGGTTTTCCTTCCACCTTATTTAACATCATAAGTTGAACTTGAAGCTTTAAGGATGAAGCAAATTCGGCAAAAGCCCTTAAGTTTTCATAATCATCATTAATTCCTTCTATAAGTAAATATCCAAGTTGATATTTTTTTCTTTGACGAGAAGAAACATTTTTTAAGTTTTCCACTAAAACCTTCTTTATATCTTCTAAAGATTCCGAGACAGGAATAATTTTTTTTCTTGTTTCTTCTAAACCTGCATGAAAAGATATGGTTACTCCATTATGATTTAAAGAAAAAAGTTTTTTAAAGTTTTTTAAAGGATAAGCTGTAGTAGAAATAGTTACTTTCAAACCTTCTGCTTTAAACATACTTAAAGCTTTTACAACATTTTCAAAATTTAAAAGAGGTTCCCCTATTCCAGCAATAGCAATATTTGAAATTTTCCCTCTTAAATATTTTTGAGCAAGCTTATATTGCATTAAAAGTTCTTCATAAGTTAAATTTCTAAAAAATCCTTTTGAACCTGAGGCACAAAAAATGCATCTAATATTGCAACCTACTTGAGAGGATATACATAATGTATTTCCCCTATAAAACACACCTTCTATAGTGTAACCATCCTGAGTCTCAAAGAGAAAAAGTTTATTTAATTTATCTTCTATAACATCTAAAAGCTTAAGCATTTTTATTTAAGCCTCAAGATATCATCTGTATGAAAAATTATCATCTATATCTTAACAAAAAATAATACTTTAAACCTTTCCATATTTTAAAAGTTTGTAAGCAGCTTGAGCAGCAATAGCTCCATCATTACAAGCAGTTACAATTTGTCTTAAATTTTTATCTCTTATATCTCCGACCGCAAAGAGTAAAGGAGTTTTAGTTTGCATATTTTCATCAGTTATTACAAAACCAGCTTTTGTGGTTTCAACTAAATCTTTTATAGGCTCAACGTTTGGCTTTAAACCTGCAAAAATAAAAACTCCATCTACGCTAAGTTCCTTAATTTCATTTTCATATTCAAAAACAATTTTTTCCACAAATAATTTTCCATCTATCTTTAAAGGTTTTACACCTAAAAATACTTCTAAATTTTTAGCTTCTTTAAATTCTTTTTCTAGATGAGGAGGTAAAGAAAGTTTCTTATTTAGTAAAAGAAGATAAACTTTTGATGCAAATCTTGTTAAATAAAGAGCTTCTTCTACAGCTATTTCCCCTCTTCCTAAAACTGCGACCTTTTTTCCTTTATAAAAAGGTGCATCACATACCGCACAATAAGAAACACCCCTACCTCTAAACTTTTCTTCTCCTTCCACTCCAAGTTTTACGAAACTCCAGCCTGCTCCATATATAAGACTTTTGGATTTAAATATTCCCTGATTTGTTTCAGCTATAAAAATATCATTTTCTTTTTTTACTTTTTGAACTTCAACCCCATTTTTTATAGGAACATTTAAAGCTTTAAGATGCTCTTCAAATTTCTGAGAAAGCTCAAAACCTTTTATTTTTGGAAATCCCGGGTAGTTTTCTATTTCAGAAGTAAAGTTAAGCAAACCTCCAACTATAAACTCTTTTTCTAAAATTAAAATATCTAAATTTGCTCTTTTTGCATATATTCCTGCCGTAACCCCTGCAGGTCCTGCTCCTACAATTAAAACATCATATACCTTTTCCATGATTATCTCCTTTTTAGTTTTAGACGTTACAAAGATATTGTTTATTTAGTTATTTTTTTGATTACATTATTATAATAATTAAATAAAATGTGAAGTCAAGGCTTCCCATGTAAGTGGGAAGCCAAAAATTATTTTAACTCAAGTTGCCAGTTAAAAATAAAAGTAGCTTAAGATTTGATTTTCTTTGAATTATATATTGTTAAAATTTTTTAAATTTTTAAAAATCAAGCATAACTCATTGTATTTTCGTACAAGCAAATCTATAACTAGCAACTTAGGTTATTTTAATAGATCCTTTAACTCATCTTGATTTTTTATCTTCTTTTGAAAGAAAGGCATAGTTTTCCCCTTAGTAATCATCTTAAAAGCCAAGGGAAGACTTTCTAAAGCACCTTTTATACCTTTTGTTCTAACAATTAAAGTGTTTTCATTTAAATATCCCTGTTTTTTTATATCTTCAAAAATAGCTTTTGCATGTTTTACACCTACATAATCTTCAAATTCATTTATGGTTTTTGATCTTAAAACTGCAATTCCATGGGTTATTGGAACATGTTTAGGACAAACATCCGTACATCTTTCGCATCTTAAACAATTCCAAACATTTAAAGAAAAAGCAAGTTTTGCTCTTTCATCTTTTATAGCGTCCCTTTTATCTTCACTGAATCGTGCAAGGCGAGCAAATTGGAAAGGTCCTGCATAATTTTCATCTAAATTTTTTACAGGGCATACTGCAAAACAGGAACCACATAAAATACAATCTGTGTAAGGATCATATTTTTTATGTTCCTCAGGATAAATGATAGTCTCTTCATCTTTTCCAAGAGGTACAACATTTGGATCTGGAATTAAGTAAGGTTTAATTTTCATAAATCTATCTAAGGCTTTTGAATAGTCCACAACTAAATCTCTCACTACTTTATAAGATGGTAAAGGATCAAGTTTTAAGGTGTCAGTTTCAAAAAGTTCAAGCATATCTTTCACTTGCGTTTTACAAGCAAGTTTAGGATGTCCATTTACCAAAATGGCACAAGAACCACAAATGGCAGCTCTACAATAAGCTCTAAAAGATAATGTAGAGTCTATATTTTCTTTTATGTAAAAAAGAGCATCTAAAATAGTCATTCCTTTAAACAGGGGAAGGATATATTCTTGATAAGTTCCTTTTTCATCTTTTTCAGGATTATATCTATAAATCTTTAATTTAAATTCTTTCATTATTTACCCCCTAATATTTTCTTTCTTCAGGCTGATATCTTGTAATTTCTACATCTTTCCATGAAAGCTTATATTCTCCATTTTCTAAAGTAATAAGAGAATGTTTTAAAAAGTTTTCATCATCTCTTTTTGGATAGTCAAGTCTATAATGGGAACCTCTGGATTCTTTTCTTTCTATAGCCGGAATAATAATGCTTGGAGCAACATCTAAAGCGTTTAAAAGTTTTAAAGAAAAGAGAAGCTCAGTATTATAACTATCACTTTTATCTTTTATAGTTAAATATCTTGCTTTATCTTTAAGTTCCATTACTTTTTCTAAAGCCTCTTTCATACTTTTTTCTTCTCTAAATACCCCTACTCCATTCCATAGTGCATTTCCAAGTTCCTTGAAAATTTTAAAAGCATTTTCTTCTTTATCCTTACTTTCAAAAAGACTTGCTAATTTTTCCTCAGCCTTAGCTAAAGCTTTAGAAGAGAAATTACCCTCTTTTAATTTTGTATTTTCTGTTATATCAAGAGCTGCAAGTTTTCCAAATACTAAAATGTCTAAAAGAGAATTTCCTCCTAATCTGTTTGCACCATGAACAGAAACACAAGCACATTCCCCAATAGCATAAAGACCTTCTAGAGGAGTTTTTCCATTTATATCTGTATGAATTCCTCCCATAGTATAATGAGCTGTAGGTCTAACTGGAATAGGTTCGTTTATAGGATCTACACCTTCAAAATCTATACTAAGCTCCCTAATTTGAGAAAGTCTTTCTAAAATTTTCTTTCTTCCAAGATGTCTTAAATCTAAGTAAACATATTCATATCCCTCTTCGTCTTTAAATCCACGTCCTTCTCTTATCTCCGTTTCAATAGCTCTAGATACAATATCTCTTGGGGCAAGTTCCATTTTGCTTGGGGCATATTTTTCCATAAAACGCTCACCTTTATTATTAATTAAATATCCTCCTTCCCCTCTTGCTCCTTCTGTAACCAAAATTCCACTTCTTCTAAGTCCAGTTGGATGAAATTGAACAAATTCTGTATCTTTTACTGGCAAACCTTGGCGAAGAACCATAGCAACGCCATCTCCAGTATTTCCAAGACAGTTAGAAGAGCGATTCCAATAAATTTTTGCAAAGCCACCTGTAGCTAACACGACAGCTTTTGCTTTTACTCCCCAAAGTTTTCCAGTTACTAAATCTAAACCTACAAAACCTGCAATTTTATTTTCATCTTTTACTAAATCTAAAACTAAAAAGTCATATATAATTTTTACTCCATGCCTAATACATTGTTCGTATAAAGTCTGCAGAATAACATGTCCCGTTTTATCTGCAGAATAGCATGTTCTTGGAAAACCTGCTCCTCCAAAAGGTCTTTGAGCTATTTTTCCATTTTCTAATCTTGAAAATGGAGTTCCCATATGTTCAAGTTCATAAATAATTTTTGGAGCAAGCTCACACATTCTAAAAACGGCTTCTTGATCCGCTAAAAAGTCACTTCCTTTTATAGTATCATATGCGTGTCTTTCAGGAGAATCATCTTTAGCTACATTTGCCAAAGCGGCATTAATCCCACCTTGAGCCGCTCCTGTATGAGAACGGGTAGGAAAAACCTCAGAAAACACTACTATATTTAAATCTTTTCTTCTTTTTGCTATTTCCAAAGCGCAAAATAAACCTGCTCCGCCGGCTCCAACAATTGCAACATCGCATTCAATCATGAAAAACCCCCTAAAGATTTTAGGATTTATGTATTTTGGAAGTAAAAAATGATTAGCTTAAAGGTAGGTATATTCTATCAAATTTTATTTTTAATTTTTAAAAAGGCTTTTTATTTTATTTAAAAAATTTAGTATTAAAATAAAATATTTTTAAATTTGTTTTTTCTTTATAAATATTTTTCAACTTGTAAAAGTTTTAATAGGAGCTAAAATAATAGATAGATATTCTTATTTTTAGGAGGTATCATAATGAATAGAAGAAGTTTTTTAAAAAAAATTTTAGTTGCTGCTGGAGCAGGTCTAGTTTTAAAACCTAATCTAAATGATTTGAAAATAAATACAGCTTTTGGAGCCATAAAAGTTCCAAAAATTCCTTGGGGATATGTGGAATTGGATCCAGATGAAGCTTTTAAAAGAGGATATTTAGGTTATTTAGTAGGGGAATGTTGTGGTGGAGCTTTCTGGGCTATAATGTCACTTTTAAAAGAGAAAGTTGGTTATCCTTATACTCTTTTACCTTTACCCACTTATGAAGAAATGTTAGAAGCACGAAAAAAAGGAATTCATTTGGAAATGCCTATGAAATATGGTAATGGGGGAATTGTAGGTTATGGAACTATATGTGGAGCCTTAAATGGAGCTGCATCTGCTATTTATTGGGCTGTAGGTTCTTCTCATAAATATCATGATCCTGCTAAACAAATTATAAGAAGACTTTTTAGATGGTATGAAGAGACTGCTTTCCCAACTCCATTATCAAATGAATATGCTCAAAAAGGACTCTTTCCGGTAAAAGGAAAAACAGATAAAGTTTTGCCAAGCGTAAAAACAAATTCGGTTCTATGTCATGTTACAGTATCTAAATGGTGTTATGAAACAGGCTATGCAAGTGGTTCAAAAGAAAGAGCTGAAAGATGTGCTCGAATTACAGCAGATACAGCCCGTCAAGCGGTAATTTTGCTTAATGCTTATTTTAAAGGAGAATTAGAAAAATATCCATTTAAATTATCTAAGTTAACCGCACAATGTAGAAGTTGCCACTACAAAGGTAAAAACTATTCTCGCGGAGAATTTGCAAGAGGTTTTATACAATGCGAAACCTGTCACGTAAATTTAAAGTAATAAAAGGGGGAGCTTTTTCCCCCTTTATCTATAATTTTTCATATATCTTTCTATTTCTCTTTTTACCTCTCTTTCTTTAATAACATGACGTTTTTCGTATTTCTTTCTACCTCTTGCAAGACCTAAAAGAACTTTGGCTTTTCTATTTTTAAAATAAATTTTTAAAGGAATTAAAGTTAAGCCTTTTTCTTCAAGCTTTCCAATAAGTCTTTTTATTTCATATTTATGTAAAAGAAGTTTTCTTTCTCTTAAAGGTTCGTGATTTTTATGAGTTCCTTTGTCATAGGGAGCAATATATACATTTACAAGATAAACTTCCCCATCTTTTATTTTTGCATAGCCATCTTTTAATTGGCATTTTCCTTGGGCTAAAGATTTTACTTCTGTTCCTTCTAAAACTATACCAGCTTCTATGGTTTCTAAAATTTCATAGTCGTGATAAGCTTTTCTATTTTCTGCAACAACTTTCATTTTATCCTCCAAAACTTTTTGTTTTTACATAATATAATTTAAAAATACAAAATAAAAAATAGAGAGCGATTTTTTAAATTAGGGATGATATCTTGAAAAAATACACTTTAACAAAAAAAGAGCGTTTAAAAAAAAATAAAGAATTTAAAAAAGTTTTTGACAATCAATATGTAGGTTATGGAAAGTATATGGTTCTTTTGTATAAAGAAAATGATTTAAAATATCCTCGACTTGGAGTTATTGCTTCAAAAAAAGTTTCAAAAAAAGCAGTAGAAAGAAATAGAGCTAAGCGTCTTTTAAGGGAAGTTTTTCGTCTTAATAAATTTTTAATGAAAAAGGGGGATTATATTTTAATAGCAAAAAAAAATATTTTAAGTGCTAATTATAAAGAGATAGAAGAAGATTTTATAAATATATTAAAAGGTAAAAAACTCTTTGAAGGAAAATCATGAAAGTATTTATTGTCACAGCTCTACCTCAGTTTTATAAATCTTTTTTTGAATGTGGGGTTATTGGAAAAGCTTTAAAAAAAGGAATTTTTGAAGTAGAAATTTTAGACTTAAGAAAATTTACCTTAGATAAGCATAAACAAATTGATGACCGGCCCTATGGTGGGGGTCCGGGTATGGTTTTAAAAATAGAGCCTCTTTTTCGAGCTTTTAATTATGCTGCTTTAAAAGTTTTAGGGAAAATAAAAGAAGATATTAATACTTTAGATGAAGAAAAAAGAAAAGAGTTTATAAAAAATATTTTAGAAAAATACGACCCTAAAGACTTAAAAGAAAAAACAAAAGAACTTTTGTATGTTATCCGTTTGGAACCTTGGGGAAAAGTTTTTAATCAGGAAAAAGCATATGAGTTTTCAAAAAAGAAAAATTTACTTATATTTTGTGGAAGATACGAAGGTTTAGATGAAAGAATTTCAGAAGTAGTGGATGAAGAAATTTCTATTGGAAACTTTATTTTAACTGGAGGAGATACTGCAGCCCTTGTGATTTTGGAAGCTACTTTAAGACTTTTAGATGGAGTTTTGCACAATAAAAAAAGTCTGGAGGTAGATAGTTTTTCAAGTAAAGAGCTAAAAGCATATCCCGTTTATACAAGACCTTTTGAATATAAAGGAAGAAAAGTTCCAGAAATTCTTCTTTCGGGAAATCATGAAAAAATAGAAAAATGGAGAAAAAAAAATAAAAAAGTATAAAAGAGGTTTTTATGATTGTTAAATATTTTATGGATAAAGGTTCAAGAAATTATCAAGAGGATACTTTATTTATTAATGGAAAAATATATCAAGAAGAGTATTTTGGGAAAATTAGAGTAGAAAAAATAGAGGAGGACAAAGCTCTTTTTGCAGTTTTAGATGGTATGGGCGGAGGAGAAGCCGGAGATTTTGTTAGTTATTTTGTTGCAAAAGAGCTAAAAAAAATTTGGGAAGATAGTTTAAAAAATCAACCTTTAGATATAAAGCTTTATATTAGAGCTATAAGATATTTACAAAAACTTACAGAAAGGATATTTTTAGAAGGTTCTTTTTTAAGTTATGCTGGAACCACTTTATCTGGTCTTGTTATAGATAAAAAAGAAAATAAAGCTTTAGCTTTTAATGTGGGAGATTCTCGAGTATATCTTCTTAGAAATAATAAATTAAAACTTTTAACCAAAGATCATTCTTTAGTTCAAAAACTTATAGATATGGGACTTTTAAGAGAAGAAGAAAGAATATATCACCCCCAAAAACATATAATAACCTTTGGTCTTGGTTCAGCCTTTAAAGATGTTTGGCTTGAAGAGAAAGAAAAAATTTACTTTAATTTAATAGATCTTCAAAAAGAGGATGTCTTTTTCCTGTCTACAGATGGAGTACACGATTATCTTCAGGATAAAGAACTTGAATACTTTTTAATAGAAGAAAAAGAAAATTTAAGAGGTTTAGCTCTTTTAATAGAAGAGATTTTTAGAAGAGGCGCTCCAGATAATTTTAGTTTTATCTATGTGGAAAATAAATAATGTACTACGAAAGTCGGTATTATAGACATTTTATAGATAAATCTTTAACCTCTTTTGAAGTAACTCAAGGAGAAAGTAATTTATTTGTAAGCTATAAAGGAAGTGTAGATAAAAATTTTTTAAAGAAAAAGGTAGACATTTATCTTTTTGAAATAAGACACATATTAAGGGAAACTATAAAAAAATATCCAGAATTTTTTACCTCTTTAGAGCCTATAGAAATAAATGAAATTTTATTACCAGATATAATCAAAAAAATGCTTGAAAGTGCAAAGTTATCGGATGTAGGACCTTGGGCTGGAGTTGCAGGAGCTGTTTCTTTTTATATTGGGGAAAAGCTTTTAAAAAGTTTTTCCTTTCAAGCTCTTTACATAGAAAATGGAGGAGACTGCTTTTTATTTTCCGAAAAAGAAATAAAACTTGGAATATTTATTCCTACAATAAACAAAGTTATTCCTATAAAACTACCACCTGGAAAGTGGGGAGTATCTTCTTCGTCCTCTAAAAAGGGACATTCTCTATCCTTTGGAAATACAGATCTTGCAACTGTTATAGTAAAGGATAACCCTATTTTAAGCGATACTTTAGCTACTTACTTTGGAAATTCAAAGACTATAAATGAAGCCCAGAAAAAAGCAGAGAAAAAAAAGAATTTATATCAAGGTCTTTTAGTAAATATAAAAGATAAGTTTTTAATAGATGGAGATATTTTTAAAAAATTAATAAAATAACCTTTCATAAACCTTTATTTAGAAAGGAGGTTTTTTTCTTGAAATTAAAAGCAGTATATTTTGGAAGTGATGAGTTTTCTTTAAAGCTCTTAGAAAAAATTTATAAAAATTTAGACTTTATAGAGATTATAAAAATTATAACTACTCCAGATAAACCAAGGGGAAGAAGATATAAGTTAAAGCCAAGTCCAGTAAAGGAATTTGCTTTAAAAAACGATATTCCAGTTCTATCTCCTAAATCTTTAATAGAAGAAAAAGAAAAAGTTCTTGAATTTATAAAAGATGCTGATTTAGGCTTACTTTTATCTTACGGAAAAATAATACCTTCTTACCTTTTGGAAGCCTTTCCATTAGGAATATTAAATATTCATCCTTCTTTGCTCCCAAGGTATAGAGGTCCCTCTCCTATAGAAACAGCTCTTTTAAATGGAGATAGTTTTACGGGTGTAAGCATTATTTTGCTTACTGAAGGTCTGGATGAAGGTCCTATTTTTGATCAAAAAAGAATTTTAATAGAAGAAAAAGATGATATTTTCTCTTTAAAAGAAAAACTTATAAACCTTTCTTTTAAAATGTTAAAAGAAAATAAAGAAAGATTTTTTCAACTTTATAAATTTATAAAAAGTGTTAACTTAAAAGCCTTTGAAATTTACAAACTTCTAGAAAATTTTAGAAACTTTTTTATTCCTCAAAGAGAATTTCCTTTTGAAATTTCATATACAAAAAAGCTTTCAAATAATTTTAGAAAAATAGATTTTGAAAAAGAAACTGCTTTTGAAATCTTAAGAAAAATTAAAGTTCTGAAAGGAAGAAAACCTGCGTTTTTTCTTTTAAACAGGAAACAAATTCAGATTTTAGATGCAGAAGTAATTAATAAAAATTCAGAGTTTAAACCAGGTCAAGTTGCTTATGTAAATAAAAATTACTTTTTAATTCAAACAAAATATGGACTTTTAAAACCTTTAAGGTTAAAAAAGGAAGGAAAAAAAGAAATGGACGTAAAATCGTTTCTAGCTGGAAATTTATTAAAGTTGGGGGATAAACTTGAGTAGCATTTTATTAGATATTTGTGGAATACTACTATCTATAATTGTACTTTGGAAAGGAGCAGATTACTTAATAGAAGCAGCTTCTAAAGTTGCAAAAAAACACAATATTTCAGAAAGTGTTATTGGACTTACAATTTTAGCTTTTGGAACATCTCTGCCCGAGTTTTTGGTTTCTATATCTGCAGCTTTAATGGGAAGTGCAAATATTTCAGTAGGTAACGTTATTGGCTCAAATATTTTTAATTTGGGATTTATACTGGGAATATCAGCTTTAATAAGTCCAATTTTTATAAAAAAAGATATTTTGTTTAGAGATATTCCTTATTTTATATTTACAAGTTTTTTATTTTTTCTTTTAGGATTGGATAGTTTTCTATCTCGATTAGATGGTCTTATTCTTCTTTTTAGTTTTATAATTTTTATATATCTTTTAATAAAAACCCATGCATCCTTTGAGGAAGAAGAAATAGAGAATATAATCATAAGCAATGTTAATATTTTTACTTATTTTATTATTGTACTTTCTCTATTAGCTTTAATAATATCTTCTAAATTTTTAGTTTATTTTTCAAAAGATTTAGCTTTAAAGCTTGGTATTTCAGATTGGATAATTGGAAGTACTATAGTCGCAGCTGGTACCTCTTTTCCAGAATTTATAACTAGTTTAGTTGCAGCATTAAAAAGAAAACATTCTATGTCCATTGGAAATATTTTAGGCTCAAATATATTTAATACTACCTTAGTTTTGGGCTCTGCAAGTTTAATTAAACCTATGTTTGTAAAAAAAGAAGCAATTTTAGGAAGTTTACTTTTAGCTTTAATGGGTTTTTATCTTTTTATAGTTGGTTATAAAGCTAAAGTTCTTAATAGGCTCTATGCATCTATTCTTTTACTTTTGGGTATGGTAAGTTATTATTATGTTATAACTTAAGCTACACTATGTTTAATCAAGGTAAATATAATTTTAGAAAAATTTAAAGGGAGGTAAAATGGATATTCAAAAAGCATTTGAAATTATAAAAAGAGGAACTTCGGAAGTAATAGAGGAAAATGAACTTTTGGAAAAGTTAAAAAAGAAAAAACCGTTGATTGTAAAAGCTGGTTTTGATCCAACTGCTCCGGATTTACACTTAGGACACACTGTTCTTCTTTGGAAACTTAGGGATTTTCAAGATCTGGGACATACAGTTTATTTTATTGTAGGAGACTTTACAGCAAGAATTGGAGATCCAAGTGGAAGAAATAAAGTAAGACCTCCTTTAAGTGAAGAAGAAGTAAAAGAAAATGCAAAAACTTATACTCAGCAAGCTTTTAAAATTTTAGATCCAAATAAAACAAAAGTACTTTTTAATAGTACTTGGCTTTCCAAACTTGGAAGTGAAGGGTTAATAAAACTTTGTGGAAAATATACTGTAGCTCGTATGCTTGAAAGAGACGATTTTAAAAAACGTTTTGAAGCGGGAATTCCTATTTATATTCATGAGTTTATTTATCCACTTTTGCAGGGATATGACTCTGTAGCTATAAATGCTGATGTAGAACTTGGGGGTACTGATCAAAAATTTAATTTGCTTGTAGGTAGACATCTTCAACGAGAATTTGGTCAAGAACCCCAAGTATGTATAACTATGCCAATACTAGAAGGATTAGATGGCGTAAAAAAAATGAGTAAATCTTATAAAAATTATATTGGAATTTTAGAACCTCCAGAAATTCAATTTGGAAAAGTAATGTCCATTCCCGATGAGCTTATGTGGAAATATTTTGAGCTTGTAACTCGTATTCCAGAGGAAAAGATAAAAGAATTAAAGGAAGGTGTTGAAAGTGGAAAATATCATCCTATGGAAGTAAAAAAATTTTTAGCAAGAACCATTGTTTCGCTTTTCCATGGAGAAGATGCTGCAAAGGAAGCCCAAAAATATTTTGAAAAAGTATTTTCGAAAAAAGAACTTCCAGAAAATATTCCAGAAATAAGTGTAGATCTTAATATGACCGGGGGTAGAAAAGAAGTATCCTTAGCTTATTTAATAAAACTTATTGGATTTGCACCTTCTACTTCAGAAGCAAAAAGAATTATTAAAGGTGGTGGAGTAAAAATAAATGGAGAAAAGATATTAGATGATAAATACATAGTGGATTTAAGTAAAGGAGAGTTTATTTTACAAGTTGGAAAGAAAAAATTTGGAAAGATTATTCCTAAGATCTAAAAAAAAGCAAGGGAAAGTGCCCTAAAATGGGCCTTTCCCAAATTTATTTATACAAGATCACTATCATCTGGGAAAGATAAATCATCTTCATCAAAAGATGAGGTATCTAAATCCTGACTAAATTCATCATAGCTTACATCTTGAGAATCTATACCAAAACCGGCAGCATCAACATCTAAGTCGCTAGTGTCTTCATTAGATTCATTTTCTAAATGAGGTTCTTCATTTGAATGCTCAGAAGTTTCGGTTTGAGAAGGAACACTTTCTATATGTGGAGCAGCGTGAGCTCCAGAAAATAAATCATCTAATAAGGAACCGGCAAGCATTCCAGTTCCAAAACCAAGCAGAGGTCCAAGCCAAGAAAAAGTAGGAGTTGGAACTTGAGGCATTCCATTTAAAGATGGAGAAACTTTGGAGCCAGATTGAGAGGATACTGGCATAAATAATTTTTTCAAATCCTCTTTTCTAACGGTTGTATCAATTACTTCAAATTTAGAAGCTATTTTTATTCTATAAACATCCTCTGAAAGTTTTTCATAATTAAAAGAAACAATCTCAGATTTTTTTATAAAAATGTTCTTTTTATCTGAGATATAAGCCACACCTTCTTCAGAAAATATAAGTTTTCCTCCATCTAAGGTTTCAATAATAATTTGATTTGGAGAATTTGGAGAATTTTGTGAGGATACGGATGTAGATCTAAAGTTTCTACTTTGGGATAAAGAAGGCTTTGAAGAAAATTTATTAAACGCCATAGAAATTAAAAATCCCAAAATAGCTATTCCTACAATAATTAAAATTAACTCCATAAATTCCTCCAATTATTTGTTTGCTTCAGAAGGAGCTTTGATTTCGCCACCATATTTTTTCGCAAGTTTAATAATAGCTTTCGCTCTATCTGTTACTTGAGCTCCTCTTTGAATCCACTTTTCTACTGCCTCTAAATTTACTTTCCCTACTTTTCTTTTAGGATCATAGTAACCTAAAAATTCAAGTGCATCTCCTTGTCTTGGGGATAAATTGTGTTTTGCGACAAGTCTATAAATAGGATATTTTTTCTTTCCCATTCTCATAAGTCTAATTCTTACCATGCAGTTTACCCTCCTAATTTTATAAGTATTTAAATTTTGGAAAATAATTTTATCATATATTTTGTTATTCCTTTTGGTGGGAATTAAGTATGAAGGATAGAAGATATATAAAACTTTTTAGGAAAAGCTAATGTTTAAGGATGGAAAATAAAAGAAAAAGGGGGGCACTTCCCCCTTTAATTATTTATTTTGATAATGCTCTTGCCAATATTTTTGCCAGTAATACCAACCTGGTGGTACCCAAGTAGGTGAGGTTGTGTTATAATTTAAAGTAGGTGGTTGAGAAGGAGGATTATAATATCTCCAGCACCAACCTGGGCCACCATATTGCCAACACCAACCTGGACGAGCTCCATATAACCATCCTGGCCCAGGTCCCCATGGAGACGCAAAAGCAAAGCCAAGTAATAATCCACCTCCAATTAAAAGTTTTTTTAGAGACATTTTTCTACCCTCCCTTAGAATTTTTTATTAAATTTTTAAGTTCCCCAATTTCCTTTTTTAATTCATTTATTTCTTTATCTCTGCCTGAAAATGAAGATTTAGAAAAAATTCTAAAAACGATGTAAATAATAATTCCTAAAATTAGTAAATTAAATACAACATGGAAGATAGCAAATAATCCCCAGCCCCAACTTGGAAATATCCAACAGGGTCCCATTCCCCATGGCATATTTTACCTCACATATGAATATTATTCTTTACATATGTAAATATATATTTAATTTTTTAATTTGTCAAGATTAAAAAGAGTGAAATGAAAATTAAAAAGTTTAATAACTTCTTGGAAAGAATAAAAAGAAAGTAGCTTTTGAAAAAAGTAATAAAATTAAAACAGTAGTTTTGGAATGCCAAATGATTTATTCTACAGTTACACTTTTAGCTAGATTTCTTGGTTGATCCACATCATAACCTAAAAAGTCTGCAGTGTAATATGCAAGAAGTTGTAATGGTAAAATATTTAGAAGGCAGGTTAAATCTTCTAGATAATCTACTTTGATAAAAAAGTCTCCATAGGATTTTAAGTTTTCTTCATCACTTAATATAACAACTTTTCCCTTTCTTGCCTTGATTTCCTCTATATTTCCCTTTAATTTTTCAAGGTAACTATCTTTTGTAGCTAGAGCTATTACAGGGAAATTTTCATCAATCAAAGCAATTGGACCATGCTTCATTTCCCCAGCTGCGTACCCTTCAGCGTGAATATAGGATATTTCCTTTAATTTTAATGCTCCTTCCAAAGCTAAAGGATAGTTATAATATCTTCCTATATAAAGAGTATTTTTAAAAGATGCTAACCATTTAGATATTTCTTGAATATTTTTTAGATTTTCGCTGTTCTCCAAAAAGTTTCTTAATTTTTCTATTAAAGTAAATACCTTAGAAAAGTGGGATTTATAGTTTAAATTAAGACCATTTTTCTTTCCAAGATAATAAGCTAGAGAATATAAACTTAAAACTTGAGTAGAAAAAGCTTTTGTTGAAGCTACGGAAATTTCAGGTCCCGCATAAGTATAAAGAACATAATCTGCTTCCCTTGATATAGTAGAACCAAGAACATTTGTTATAGCTAAAGTTTTAAAACCTCTTTTTTTTGCCTCCCGTAAAGCAGCTAAAGTATCTGCCGTTTCTCCAGATTGAGAAATAAATATAAATAAAGCATCTTTTGGATAGGGGAATTTTGAGTATCTTAGCTCACTTGCATATTCACAAATACATGGTAGATTGGAAAATTTTTCTAAATAAATTTTGCCTATTAAAGATGCGTGATAAGAAGTTCCACAGGCACTAAATACAATTAAAGAAGGAAGTTTAAGTCTTTCAACAAGGTTTTCTAAAACCTCTTTTTGACCTAGGAAAGTATCCTCTAAAGCTTTAGGTTGTTCAAAAATCTCCTTTAACATAAAGTGCTTAAATCCACCTTTTTGAGCTTGAGAAACATCCCAAGGAATATTTTCTATTTTCTTATTTAAAGTATTTTTTATAATTTTTCCGCTTTCTAAAAGAAATTCTTTTCCTGTTTTTACATGATATATGTATATTTTTTGAGGGGTTAAATAACCAATTTCAAAATCATCTAAAAATATAACTTTTTTTGTATAAGGTAAAAATGCTGTTACATCAGAGGCTAAAAAATTTTCATCTTCTCCTATTCCTATACATAAAGGAGAATCTTTTCTTGCAAAAAATATAGTTTTATCCAAATCTTTAAAGATAATATTTAAAGCATAGCTTCCTTTTACACTCTCTACAAGCAATTTAAGAGCTTTTAATATATTTTTTGTTTCTAATTTTTCTTTATTTAAATTTTCTTCTAAAAAATGAGCTAGAACTTCAGTATCTGTTTTTGAAATAAATTTATGATTATCTTTTAAATTTTCTTTAATTTCTCTATAGTTTTCTATAATCCCATTATGAACCAAAGCTAAAATTTTTTTACAATCTATGTGCGGATGTGCATTAATATCGCTTGGTTCACCATGTGTGGCCCAACGAGTATGAAAAATTGCGGTATTTGAGTATGGATTTATTTTATCTATTTTCTCTTCAAGTTTTCTTATCTTTCCTTGAGATTTAATAACCTGTATATTTTTTTCTTTATCCAAATAAGCTACGCCACTACTATCATATCCCCTATATTCAAGACGCTTTAAAGCTTCTAAACCTACTCTGATAGCATTTAAATTTCCGGTATATCCAACAATTCCACACATACTTTCCCTCGTTATTTTACGTTTTTTAATATGCTTTTTACTTTTCTTATAGAAATACTTTTACTTTCATAATTTGTATAAATGTCTACATCCTCGTCATTATATAATATTTTTGGGCTAATAAATATCATTAAATTAGTATCTTCATATGTTTTTATTTCCTTTTTAAAAAGATTTCCTAGCAGAGGGATATCTGAAAGAATAGGAACTTTATTTTCTTGTTTCAAAACTTTTCTACTTTTTATTCCACCTATTACAATTGTTTGGCCGCTTTTTACTAAAATTTCTGTATCTATACTTTTTTTTGCAGTTATAGGCAAAGTTTGAGAAGAAGCATAACCCGTTACATCCGATACGTCTTGTTTAATTTTTAATAAAACATAATTTTTATTTTTTACATAAGGAATAATTTCAAGTTTTAAACCAACATCTTTATATTCGTAAGTTATTATAGGATTTCCATTTGAATCATATTTTTGACCTGTCTGAAAGGGAATTACTTTTGAGACTTCAATAGTAGCCTTATCCCCACTTAAAGTTAAAATATTAGGACTAGACAAAATTGTAGCTAGCCCTTGGCTTTTGTATGCATTTAAAAGGGCTTTTAAAACATTACTATTTATATCTAAAATACCTATGTTTATTCCAGGAGCCGGGGTTATAGCTAAACTGTCCGAACTTGGAAAAATTAAACCAAATGCAAGCTTATTATCTTTATTTAACGAAGTATCAAAAGAAGCCTGTAAAGAAAAAATTTTTTTCCTTATTTAAAGAAAGCTCAACTATTTGAGTTTCGATTGCCACAAGAGGTTTTCGATTATCAATAGAATTTACTATATTTTTTATCTCATTATATTTCTCAGAAGGTGCATATATAATTAGATAGTTTTCAGAAGGTAAAGAAGTAATAATAATATCTCTATCTTTTAGAAAAAGTTTTTTTAATACCTTTTCAATATTTTCCACCTTGGCATATTTTAGTTTTATTATATGGAAATCTGAAATATCATTTTTATTTGTTTGATTAAATACTTTTATATTTAAATTTTTTAAAATTTCAAAAAATCTTTCACCATATTTTTTTGGAGCAAATAAAATTACTAAACGGTTTTTTTTATCATAACCTAAAAAATAATTCCTTTCTCCAAATATGGAGAAATATTTGTTAGCTAAATTTCTTAAAATGATTTCGTTAATATCTTTAATTTTCAAAATGTAAAGTTTATATTTTTCTAACAAATTTTTCTTTTGATAAAACTTTTTGTACATTTGTAAAAAAAACTTTTTTTTATTGTCTTCTACATATAAAATTACCGTATTAAAAATAAGTTTTACATTTTCCCCAGGTACCAGAAAATTTCTTGCAACTTGATAGAAGCTATTTGCCAAATTTCTATTTTCAAAATTTAAAATCAAAATTGAGTATTTAGGATAAATCCTCACATTTCTTTTATATGTAATTAAATAAGTTTTTTTCCCAATTTTTTTTAAAGCTAGATTCCTTTCTTTTAATATGTTAACAAAAATTAAAAAAAGTTCATCTTTACTTAAGGGGGAGTTACTTACAAATGTAATTTTTCCTCTTAAATTTTCCGGAATATTTACATTTATCTTTAAGGTTTTAGATACAGTATATATAAAATCCTTTAAAGGAACATCTTTTAAATTTAAATATATAGGTTGAGTTTTTGCTAAAGATATTTGAAAAAATAAAAAAAGAATAAAGAAAAAGCTTAAAAATTTTTGATTTTTCATAAAAGCCTCCCACTTGGAATTATTTAAAAAGGAGTTCCCTTAATTTTTTAACAATATCAATTTTTTCTTCATTATCTATATAACCAAAATCAACATCTTTTATAGGCACTCTGAAACCGGCAGCGTTTGGATGACCTCCACCTCCATATTTTTCTGCAATCTCTTTTGCTTTTCCATTTTTAGAACGAAGAGAAACTAAAAGAAAATTCCCATTTTCAGTAGGATATACACTATAAATAGCTATAACATTATTTAAAACTTCTGAAAGGACGTCTCCTATTTCACTTCTAAAAACTGGAGAATTTACAGCATAAAGTTTATCTCCTTTTGGAAGCATAAGATAATGAACTGAAGAGCATATCTTAAATATAATGGCTTTTTTAAAATCTAACATTATTTTGCCGTGCTCTTTGTATTTTTCTTCATGAAACTCATCTGCAAGTTCATTTAGTTCTTTAAATATTTCATCTGGAAGTTTTATATTAAAAATTTCTGTATCTAAAGCTGTTAGAACTTTATCTGAATCCTTTATACTCCATTTCCAAATATCTCTATCTTCTATATATTTCATTACTTTAGGAACATAACCAAAAACCTTTTCCCAGGTTAAAGTAGCTCCGCTTTTATTTTCATCGTAATGAAACTCTATTTTATTTTTTAAATTTTCTGGAATACCTTTTTCCCATCTTTCCTTGGCAGTTTTATGATGGTCGTAAATATAGATTTTTTCTATTTGAGGATTTGAAGCTATATCTAAAATTTTATCCGTGTAAAAATCCACAAGGTAAATTTCAAATTTATCATTTTTATTGTTTTCGAGTATGCTTCTCAAACGCTTAAGTTCGGTATCATGATTTGAAGGAATGAAAAAAACATTTTTATCTTCATCAAAAAGAATATCTTCCTTTTCATCGTACTTTATATCTTTTAATTTAAATTTTCTGTAAAGGGCAACCGCAGCCCCGTAACCATCTGGGCAATTTTTATGATAAAGAACAATTTTTTTTCTTTTTCCCATAATAAAACCTCTTTTTGAAATTTTTGATATATAATTTTATAACTTATTTTCACTATTTACATATTTCTGCTTTAAAGGTTAAAAAATGGAAGTAATATCTTCTCCAAAAAAGCTACAAGAAAAAATAAAAAAGCTAAAAAGAAAATATCTTTCTATAGGATTTGTTCCTACTATGGGTTTTTTACATGAGGGTCATTTAGCTTTAATTGATAAAGCTAGAAAAGAAAATGATATTGTAGTTGTAAGCATATTTGTAAACCCAACTCAATTTTCCGAAGGAGAAGATTATAAAATTTATCCAAGGAACCTAGAAAGGGATTTATATTTACTTTTAGAGAAAAAAGTAGATTTTGTTTTTGCCCCAAGTGTAGAAGATATGTATGAAAAGGGTTTTAATACATTTGTAGAAGTTATAGGATATCCTGCCAAAGGTTTATGTGCCGATTTTCGTCCGGGTCACTTTAGAGGAGTTACAACGGTTGTTACAAAACTTTTTAATATAACTATGCCAGATAAAGCTTATTTTGGAGAAAAAGATTTTCAACAACTCCAAGTGATAAAAAAAATGGTTAGAGACTTAAATTTTGACATTGAAATCATAGGAGTTCCAACTGTTAGGGAGAAAGATGGACTTGCAAAAAGTTCAAGAAACGTTTATTTAAGTAAAGAAGAAAGAAAGCAAGCTACCGCCCTTGTAAAAACTTTAATTTTAGCTAAAAGAACTCTTTATAAACTGGAAGAAAATTGGGAAAAAGAAATATTTGAAAAAATAGAAAAAAACGAGCTTACAAAATTTTTTAAAGTTGCGGAAGTTATTTTAGGAACGAAAATTCAAAATTTTGAAACTCTTAAAGATAAAGTGAAAAGTAATTTAAGGGATTTTGAAAAAATTTTAATAGCTTTCCTTCATACTTATAGTCTTATAAAAAAAATAGATTACGTTTCTTTTGTAGAAGAAGATACATTAAAACCTATAGATAAACTTACAGACAAAAATATTCGTTTACTTCTAGCTGTTAAATTTCCATCTGCCCGTTTAATAGATAATTTAAGAGTTTATAGTAATGTAAAATAAGCTTTATATGCCATTTACATAAATAGTTTCCAGTAATAACTCCCTTTCAATTTTAATAAGTATTACATTCCAATTAAAGTTATATTTAAAATGCTTCTTATATGTAATTATAAAAACTTTGATTGTTTAATATAATCACATAAGGATGTAATTTTTTGTAATATTTTAAAAAGTTTTTGTATAATTCTATTAATACAAAAATCCCTAATGTTAAAACTAATTTAAAACTACAAGCTAATGTTTATAACTAAAAGTAATATTTTTGTCTTAAGGAAAATTTTATAGCTTTTGATTTCTAATATTTTTTATTACTTACATTTATATAAATCTAACTTAATTTTCAACAAGGGAGGTAAAATATGGTGGAAATTAAAAATTTTTTAAAAGATATAGTAAAAAAACATCATCTAGAAAATGAGAAATTAAGAATATATATAGCTGATACCCGATTGGACACTACTCGAATAAAAGATTATCCTTTGATGAAAGGAAAAGAGTTCCTTTTAAGAGCAGATTTCAAAGGTTTTTTAGGAGATGCTTTTACAAATAAATTAGTAGAATTTGAAGGAAAATTAAAAGATATTCTTAATATGGAAAATCCAGCTGTGATAATATCCACTTTAAATGCTGTTATGAGATATTTAAATTTAATAGATAAAACTGTTCATTGTCAAAAGGATGAACCTGAAAAATGTGCTAAAAGATTAGTAGATTTTTTAAAAAACTTAAAATTCAACAAATTAGGTGTTATTGGATTTCAACCCGCCTTTGTAAAAACTTTGGTAGAAAATTTTTCTTCAGATAGGGTATATGTAACTGATATGAATCCAGAAAATATAGGAAAAACAAAGTATGGAGCTAAAATTTTATCCGAAAAAGATAATGAATATCTATTTCAAAAGTGTGATTTAATTTTAGCTACAGGATCAAGTGTTGTAAATGGAACATTCTGGGATATATATGATTTATCTAAAAAATATAAAAAAAGAGTTATATTCTATGGCACAAGTATAGCTGGTATAGCTAAATTATTAAATTTAGAAAGATTTTGTACTTTTGCAAAGTAGCAATTCTTAATTAAATTAGAGTTATAAAGCTATCTTATTTTTAAATAAAAAATAAATTCACTCAAGATCTACAAGCTTTATAGCATTTGTTGGACAATTTTCTTCACATAAAGTGCAGTTTATACAGCCCACTTTTTGCTTTTTAGTTGTAACTCCCAAAGGAGTTAAAGTAAATATTTTTTTTGGACAAACTCTAACACAAATTCCACATTTTATACATAAATTTTCTTCCACGTAGGGAACTTTCAAAATATTATCTCCTATTTTTATAATTAAGAGCTTTAAAGTTGATTATGTTAATTTAGGTTTAAAGCTTTCTTAAAAGCTAAAATTGTATTTTCCATAAGCATAGCTATTGTCATGGGGCCAACTCCTCCAGGGACTGGAGTTATAAAGGAAGCTTTTCTTTTTACATTTTCAAAATCGACATCTCCTACAATTTTCCCGTTTAAACGGGAAATTCCTATATCTACAACTACAGCTCCTTCCTTTACCATATCTTCCTTTATCAAATGAGGAACACCAGTAGCACTACACAGAATGTCAGCTTTCAAAGTGTGCTCCTTTAAATTTTTAGTATATATATGACAGGTTGTTATAGTGGCATTTTCATTTAAAAACATTGCTGAAAGAGGCTTTCCTACTATAAGGCCTGCCCCAACCATACAAACGTTTTGACCTTGAATTTTTATATTATATTCTTTTAAAAGCCGAATAACTCCTTTTGGAGTGCAAGGAAAAAGAGCATCTTTTAAACCTATTAAAGTCTTTCCCATATTAATTGGATGAAAACCATCTACATCTTTATCTGGATTTATAGCATTAATTACTTTTTGCGTATCAAAACCTTCTGGTAAAGGAAGTTGAACTAAAATTCCGCTTATATTTTCATGTTTATTTAGAAATTCTATTAAGTTAAGTAAATCCTTTTCCTTTAAGTTCTCTTTAATAAAAACTATATCCTCTTTTAAAAAATTATTTTCAAAGATATCTTTCAAGGAAAATTTTTTTGCTTGTTTTAAAATTCCTTTTGGATCAATTGTAGCATTTGCAACAAATAAATAAGGCTTTATTCCAATTTCTTTTGCTTTTTTTAATTTATTAAAAACATATACATGAGAAGGATAATCATTTCCTACTAAAATTACCGCTAAAGAAGGTTTTTTATTTGTTTTTTCTAAAATATTTTCTACTTCGAGTTTTAAATTTTTTAAAATATTTTGAGAAACTTTTTTTCCATCCAAAATAATTGCCATGTTTCACCTCTTACTCTCTTATTTGACCTTCCCCTAAAATAATAAACTTTGGAATTGTTAAATCTTCAAGACCCATAGGTCCTCTTACATGGATTTTATCTGTAGAAATTCCCATCTCCGCTCCAAGTCCAAAAACATTTCCGTCTGTAAAACGAGTAGAAGCATTAACATAAACCGCAGCACTGTCAATAGATTCTAAAAATTTTTTTGCCTTTAAATAGTTATTTGTAACAATAGCATCCGAGTGATGGGAAGAGTATGTGTTTATAAAATCTATAGCTTCTTCAAAAGAATTTACCGTTTTAACTGCTAAAATTAAATCTAAAAATTCATATCCAAAATCTTCTTTCTTTGCCTTTTTAATTTTCCCTTCTTCAATTTCTTTTTTGAAATGTTTTTCTGCAAGCTTAAAGCTTTCTTCATCTAAACGAAGCTCTACATTTGCTTCTAAAAACTTTTTAATCATAGGAGGTAGAAATTTTTCCATAATATCTTTATGAACTACCATACATTCCATGGCATTACAAACACCAGGTCTTTGAACTTTAGCATTAAAACAAACTTTTATAGCCATATCTATATCGGCTTCATTATCTACATAGGTATGGCAAACGCCTTTATAATGTTTTATAACTGGCATTCTTGCATTTTCCGCTACAAATCTAATTAAACCTTCTCCTCCTCTTGGAATTACAACGTCTATATACTCATCTTTTGTAAGCATATATTTCATAAGTTCCCTATCTGGATTATCTACAAATAAAATAGAATTTTCTGGGTATCCATATTCTCTTGCAGCTTCCTTTAAGATATCTACTAAAATTTTATTTGTATTTATAGTTTCTTTTCCCCCTCTTAAAATAATTGCATTTGCACTTTTTATGCATAAAGCGGCAGCTTCAATAGTTACATTTGGACGGGATTCATAAATTATCATTACAGTTCCTAAAGGTACTCTCATTTTTCCTACTTTTAAACCATTTTCTAAAGTCCACATACTATCTATTTTTCCTACAGGATCTTTTAAAGCAACAACATCGTGTAAAACTTTTATCATACCTTTTATTCGCTTTTCATTTAAAAGAAGCCGATCTAGGAAAGCGGAGGATTTACCTAACGATTTTGCAAATTCATAATCTTTTTGATTTTCTTTTAAAATCTCATTTTTTCTCTTTTCTATAAGTTCAGCTGCTTTTAAAAGAACCTTATTTTTTATATCTGTAGAAAATAAAGGTAATTTATAAGAAGTTTGTTTTAGCTCTTTTAAAGCGTTATCTATGTTATCTATATTAAGCATAGCTTTACCTCCAAATTACTTTTCCAAATTACCCAAAGTTTTTCTTATTATATTTAAAAATTCTTCATAACAAACTTTATTTGATCCTATTATATTTCCAGAAATGAAAATTCTATTTCCTCCTAGAAAATCGCTTACCTTTCCGCCGGCTTCCTTTATAAGAAGAACTCCGGCTGCTATATCCCATGGATGCAAATTATGCTCCCAAAAAGCATCAAAAAAACCAGCTGCGGTATAAGCTAGATCTATAGCGGCCGAGCCCATCCTTCTAATTCCGGAAGCACGTAAAAAAACCTCTTTAAAAGAAGCAAGATAATTATCTACAACATGTTTTAAACGAAACGGAAATCCGGTTGCAACAAGAGCTTTAGAAAGAGGAGTTCTAGAAACTCTTATTTTTGAAAAGTTTCTATAAGCACCTTGATTTAAAGCTGCAAAGAAAAGTTCATTAAGTACAGGAAGATTTATTACTCCAGCAAGAAGCTTTATATATCCTTTTTTGAAAGGAAAATAATCTTCTTGAGGATTTTCAGAAAATAAGGCTACTCCTATAGATGTTCCAAAAATAGGAATATGATGAATAAAGTTTTTTGTTCCATCTAAAGGATCTATTATCCATAAAATATCTCCCTGCTTTAGGTCTTCTACTTTGTGATTACTTTCCTCAGCGTAAATCTTATGATTTGGAAAATTTTCTAAAATAGTAGATATAATTGCTTTTTCAGATTCTTTATCAGCTTGAGTTACAAAATCATTTTTAGATTTTTCATCAACTTTAAGTTTTTTATTTTTTTCAAAATAAGATAGTAAAATATCACTTGCTTTTTTTGTTGCAAGTAAAGCAACTTCCAAGTATTTATCTATTTCCATTTTATACCTCTACAAGTATAATATTTTAAATGAGTTTTAGAAAAAATGATAAAGTATTATAACTTATTGGATAGGATGCTATGAAGCAAACCGAACTTTTTTGGGATGATACCTTAAGAGTTTTAGAAAAATTTTTTAATAAAGATACTTTCGAAAACTACATTTCAAAATTAGAACCTTTAAAGATAGAAGATGGAGTTTTATATTTAAAAACTTTGGATGATAATGTTAGAAATTATATTACATCAAAATACTTCTATAAACTTCAAGATATTTTGAAATTTGTTTATAAAAAACATAATATAAGAAGAATAGAAATAGTTAAAAGTGAAAATGATATCTGCTTAAATCCAAAATATACCTTTGAAACTTTTGTAGTTGGAAAAAATAATGAATTTGCTTATGTGACCGCAAAGGAAGTTGCTAAAAATCCAGGAAAAGTTTATAATCCGCTTTTTATTTATGGAGGAGTAGGTCTAGGAAAAACCCATCTTATGCATGCTATTGGAAATTATATTTTAGAGAGAAATCCAAAATTTAAAATTGTATATATTCCCGCTGAAGAATTTATTAACGAGCTAATATACGCTATACAAAATAATAAAGTATCAGCCTTTAAAGAGAAATATAAAAACATAGATTTACTTTTGGTAGATGATATCCAATTTTTAGCTGGAAAAGAAAAATCCCAAGAAGAGTTTTTCCATATTTTTAATTATCTTTATGGTGCAGAGAAACAAATTGTTATAACTTCAGATTCCCCCCCAAATAAAATTCCTAATCTTATGGAAAGATTAAAAAGTCGTTTTGAATGGGGGGTAATTGTAGATATATCTCCTCCAGATTTTGAAACTAGACTTGCTATCCTAAGAAAAAAATGTGAACTTGAAAATATAAAAGTTCCAGATGAAGTTTTAGAATATTTAGCTAAGGTATTTACCAAAAATATTAGAGAATTAGAAGGTGCACTTTTAACTTTAAAAGCTCAAGCTAAACTCCTTAAGCAACCTATTACCCTAGAGCTTGCTAAAAAACTTTTTTCAAAGTTTGAGAAAAAGGAAGAAAGAAAAGAAATAAAGGAAAATATAGATACTTTTTTAGATAATTTTGTAGATGATATAGAAGAAAAAGTTCACATAATAAAGTATGCCGTAGCTAATTACTTTAATATAAATCCTAAAACCTTAGATAGTCCATTAAGAAAAAAAGATATATCTCAAGCTAGGCACATTGCTATGTTTTTATGCAGAGAAAAGTTAAAATTATCTTATCCTCAAATAGCTAAATTTTTTAATAGAAAAGATCATACTACTGTTATTCACGCTGTTGAGAAGGTGAAAAGAGATAAAAATTTATTAAAAATAGCTCATGAAATTTTACCTAAAATAGGTTAAACATGCTAGAAATATTTAAAAACCCAGAAATCTTATTTTCCATAAAATTATCTTTGAAAGTAGCAATTATATCCACTTTACTTAATGTAATAATCACTTCATTTTTAGCTTATATATTTGCCTTTAAAAATTTTAAAGGAAAAATTTTTTTAGAAAGTTTAATAAATCTGCCCCTTGTTTTTCCACCTACCGTTACAGGGTTTTTTTTACTTTTAATTTTTGGGAAAACATCCGTTATAGGAAAAATTCTGGAAAAATTTGGAATTTCATTTATATTTGATGTAAAGGGTGCTATTTTAGCAAGTTTTATTGTCTCCTTTCCTATTTATTTTAAAACTTTAAAAACAGCCTTTGAACAAATAGATAAAAGGTATCTATTTTTATGTGATTTATTCAATAAAAATTTTTTAGAAAAGTTTTTTAAGGTTTTATTACCCTTATGTAAATACTCTTTTTTTGCAGCTCTATTACTTTGTTTTGTAAGAAGCTTAGGAGAGTTTGGAGCTACATTGATACTTGCTGGAAACATTCCTTTTAAAACAACAACAGTTTCTCTAGAAATTTATAATCTTTTATCCGAGGGAAACTTTAAATTAGCTTTAGAACTATCTTATTTTATCGGAATTTTTTGTTTAATATTTTCTTATATATTAAACTATTTTATATACAAAGGAAAAAAACTCTAGACTTTTTCATAAATATCTTCATAAAAAACTTTCATCAGATATAGTCCTTCTCCAGGCACGGAATATGGCATAGTTTCTCTTGTTTCAAAAGCTTTTAAAATATCTTCGGCTTTTATTTTTTTAAAATAACAAGCTAAAGCCGTTCCAACAATACGTCTTATTTGATGTCTTAAAAAACTTTCCCCAAAAAAATGAATATCAATAACATTTTCTTCAGATTTATCCACAAAAATGTCAAATAGAAATCTTATAGTATTTTTTTTCTCTTTATCTTCTTTAGCACAAAAAGCTCCAAAATCTTTTTTTCCTACAAATATTTTTAATATTTTTTCAAAAGAAAAAATATTGATAGGCTCCTTTACAAAATAAGCTCTTTGATAATAAAAAGGAGATAAGTAATCGGCATTATATATTTTATAAATATAATACTTAGCTTTGGCATCTTTTACTGGATGAAAACAAATAGGAACTATTTGAATATCTTTTACCTTTACATCCCAGGGTAAAAGACGGTTTAAAGCTTTTTTTAATTCATGGGGACCTATATTTAAAAAGGGGGGAATAAAAGCTGCCACTTGTCCATGAGCATGAACTTTTGCATCAGTTCTACTTGCACCTTGAACGGAAATTTCTTTCCCATAAATTTTTTTTAAAGTTTCTTCTAAAACTCCTTGAACCGTTCTTAATCCTTTTTGCTTTTGCCATCCAAAAAAGTTCGCTCCAAAATACTCAAGAGTTAATTTATATTTCATTTTATTTTTCTTCTCCTTCATTTATGATATGGAGTATTTTTTAAGATATTAAAAGCTCTAAAAATTTGCTCTAATAGAACAATTCTAGCTATATCATGTTGTAAAGTCATTTTTGATAAAGAAAGTAAAAAATTTGCTTGTTCTTTTACAAAGTTTTCTAAACCTTCAGGGCCTCCAATAATAAAGCTTATATTTTTATAAGGTTCTATTAATTTTTTTGCAAATTCAACACTACTAAGCATTTTTCCACTTTCATCCAAAACTATAATAAATGAAGACTTTGGTAAATTCTTTAAAATTTTCCTACCTTCAGTTAATTTATTACTTTGAGGAACCTCTTTTATAGATATATCGCAAAAATATTTTAGTTTGTTAATATAATAATCTTGAGCTCCTTTAAAAATAGGAGAAATTTTACTTACACATATTAAATTAATTTTTTTCTTCACTTAAAGCCTCAATTTCTATTCTTGGAGCATCAAGCCAAATAAATTCAAGTCCATATTTTTCTCGAGTTTCGGGTTTAAAAAGATGAATCATTACATCTCCGTAATCAAGTAAAATCCAATCCCCTACTTCATATCCTTCAACATTTATAGGTAGTTCATGATAATCATGTTTAAGTTTAAAACGTATTTCGTCTGCTAAAGCTTGATTATGAGTTTCAGATGAAGTAGAAGCTATAATAAAGTAATCAGTTAAAGAAGATAAATTTCTTAAATCTAAAATTTTTATATCTTCTCCTTTTTTATCTTCAATAATAGAATAAATTTTTTTTAATTTTTCTAAAGTCTTCATATGCCCTCCTTATAGTTTTTTTAAATCACTTTAAATTTAAAAATCTATTTTTCTTTCGTCAAGAAGAGTAATTTAAAAAACTGAAAAAGAGTTAAAAGAAAAGCTACTATAGAGAAAAGGAAAGTAGCATAAACTAGAAAATTTATTTTTTGTATTTTTAGACTAATATAGTTTGGTTCTATACTGTAAAGGTAGATTACAAAATTATTTAATTTTATAGGTTTATTTATAGAAAGTTTCTTATTATTTATAACTAAAAAAGGCAAGTTATTCTCTATGTAAAAATCTGTAAGAGAAATTTTAGTATTTTCTATTTTAAAACTAAATGGTAAAGGAACTTTATATATATTTGAATATGGATTTAAAAGAATATAGTTTACTAAAGATAGTATCCAAAATATATGAATAAAAAATCTTAAATTTATTTGTTTTATGGTACATAAAATCGCATTAAAGGAGATAAATAATATTAAAAAATAAAATATATATAGGAAAACTTGAAAATATATAGGAATTTTGGTAGAAAAATGTGAAAATCCTTTATATTGATATATCCAAAAGTTAAAAAATTTAATGTTTTCTGCTTTTAAAAGATAAGAAATAATATTTATATCCAAAAATAGTAAGACTAAAAGCAGAAAAAATATTTTTCTGCTTTCCGCAAAATAAATTAATTTTCGTATAACAATTTTAAA
>JAMOTM010000018.1 GCA_027002265.1 Aquificota bacterium
TATAAAAATATTATAAAATGAGAAACATCAGGAAATTTGATAAAATAAAATATAATTTTTTTAATACAAATATTTCATTTCAAAAAACTTTGTTATAGTAGGAAAGAGAAATGATTAAAATTTTGCTTGTAGAAGATGATAAGGATTTAGCTGAAATTCTAAGATACAATCTTCAAAAGGAAGGTTTTAAAGTAGATATTGTTTCACGCGGAGATGAGGTTTTAAATAAAAACATAATGGAATATTCTCTTGTCATTCTAGATATTATGCTTCCTGGTATATCCGGGGAAGAGCTCATAGAACATATTCGAAAAATAAAGGAAAATATGCCAATTATCATGATTACAGCTTTAGAAGATGAAAATAAAAAATATACTTGCTTTATTAAAGGTGCGGATGACTACATTGTAAAACCCTTTTCTTTAAGAGAATTTATTTTAAGAGTTAAAGCCCTTTTAAGAAGAGCTAATATTTTAGATAAAAAAGTTTTAAGTTATAAAGGAATAGAACTAGATTTGGAAAAAAAACAATTAAAGATAGATGGGGAATATAAAGATCTAACAAAAACTGAATATCTTCTCTTAAAGCATTTTTTGGAAAATCCAGAAAAAGTTATATCAAAGGAAGAGCTTTTAAGAAAATTTTGGAATGAGGAAGATGAGAACTCTAGGGTTGTAGATGTTTATGTTTCAAGGCTTAGAAAAAAACTTGGAAAAAAAGGCAAATTAATAAAAACCGTTCCTCGCCTAGGATACAAACTTTCTGAAAAATAGCTTACCTTTTACTTACATCATTATTTACTTGGCAGATGGAGCTTTTTATGAAAGTAGCTTTTAAAACTTTAGGATGTAAACTCAATCAATATGAAGAGTATGCTATAAAAGAAAGACTTCAGGCGCATGGATTTAAAATTGTACCTTTCGAAGAAAAAGCAGATATTTACGTTATAAATACCTGCACCGTCACTGCGAAAGCAGACAGAAATTCAAGATATTATGCTTATAAAGCAAAAAGGCAAAATCCAGATTCTATTATAGCTTTTGTAGGTTGTTATCCTCAAGTTTATTATAAGGAACTTTTAAATTATGATTTTGACATTATTTTAGGCAATTTAGAAAAGATTGAACTTTATAAATATTTGAAAATTTATTTTGAGTTAAAGCAAGGAGAAAAAGAAAATTTTGAAAAGTTAAAAGAAAGTTATAAGTATGGAATTTGCGAATATATAAATGGAAAACTTATCTGCATTTGGGATTTAGTAAAAAAACCTTGTAGAGTAGATATTTCTATAAAAAATTTTGAAGATTTTTCACGAGCTTTTGTAAAAGTTCAGCAAGGATGTGATAGTTATTGCTCTTATTGCATTATCCCTTTTGCAAGGGGAAAACCTATATCCTTTCCAAAAGAAAAAATTTTAAAGGAAATAAAAGAGTTATCTACTATTTTTGATGAAATTATATTAACGGGAACTGAACTTGCAAAGTATGGAAAGGATATATATAAAAATTATGGTTTTAAAGAGCTTTTAAAGGATATTTTAGAAATTCCTACTTTAAAAAAACTTAGACTGTCCTCCTTAAATGTTTCGGATTTAGATGATGAAGTTATAAACCTTTTTAAAAATAAAAAAATTTGCGCTCATTTTCATATTCCCCTTCAAAGCGGAAGTGATAGAATTTTAAAATTAATGAGAAGGAAATATAATACAAGGGAATATCTGGAAACTATTTTAAAAATAAAGGAAATAAAAAATAATGTTTGTATAGGAGCCGATATAATAACAGGTTTCCCCACTGAAACAAAGCACGATTTTGAAAATACCTTAGAATTTTTAGAAAAAACCCCTTTAAATTACCTTCATGTTTTTACATATTCAGATCGACCTGGAACTTTAGCTTCAAAATTAAAACCAAAAGTTTCTCCTGAAGAAAAAAAATATAGAACCAAAGTTTTAAGGGAATTTTCAAAAAAGAGAAAAGAAGCCTTCATAAAAGAAAATCTTAATAAAGTTTTAGAAGGAATTTTACTTACTAAAGAAGATAAAAATTTTTACTATGTTTTAACAGAAAATTATATTGAAGTAAAAATTCCAAAAAATTTTTTAGAAAAAAATAACATAAATTTAGAAAAGTATAAAAGAAAATTAGTTAGTGTATTTCTAGAAAAATATAAAAGAGATTCCAAAAACTTAGAAGTTTACGGTAAAATT
>JAMOTM010000019.1 GCA_027002265.1 Aquificota bacterium
TTTTTTGGGGACTAACCTGCGGTAGCCACAACCTCAAAACTGGATGAGGCTTTTAGCTACCGCTTCTTCCTCCCCTCCTTGCCCCCTTATTCTTACCTTTCATAGACCTTTCATCAACCTTGCGAGATAAATTATAGGATGAAAAAATAATATGTCAAGTATTTTTGGCAAAAATTTTTTAAATTTTTTTATATTCTTTAAAGCGTTTTATTACAAGGAGTTTCCCGCTACTTACTTTCATTAAAGGAAAGTAAATATGAGAAATAATATATAAACATTAGACGCTTAGATTTTTTTAAGATACTTTAATAATAATGGACACTTAAGAAAGCTAATTTTTCCATTCTAATATCTTTACTCAAAAGGAAATTAAATTAATTTAAATAAGTTTTCAAAATTTTTAAGTTTAATCTCGAAAATAAAGCATTTCTTGACTTTAAGTTCCATAGGATTATATTAAGTTTAAAATTGAAACAATTTATTAGGAGGTTTTAAAGTGAAGGATTTAGTAGGAAAACTTGTTTTTATTCAAACTGCAAATCAAGAAAGCACAATTCCAACAAGCGGTATCTTAGGGATTCTAGAAGAAGATACCCCAGAGTACATTAAAGTGAAAGACGCTGGAGTTTTTGCTCTTTTACCAACTCCTCAAGGAGCTCAAGCTACTATTTTACCCTTGGATCCAACTGCAGGAGATGTATGCGAAGCTTATATTTCTAAAAAGCAAATTGTTTATATTGTTCCAGTAACTGAAAAATCTAGACTTAAAGAAATCCACGACCAATTCAAAGCTGCAGCAAGTGGAATTGAACTTCCAAAAGCAAATCCCTTAGAATTAAAAGAACTTGAGAAAAAATTAAAAGGTCAAAATCAAGGTGGCAGCGGTTCTGGATTAATTTTATAAAACGAATAAAACTGAAAAATAAAAGATAAAGAAGTAAGGATGATAGATAAATATCAAGAAACTTTAAAAGAGTTTGAAAATTTAAAAGAAAAATATAGAGAGATAGAAATCTTATTTTCTCTAGATAACAAGGTAAAAGAACTTAAAAATTTAGACAAAACAATAAATCAAAATAATTTGTGGGACAATCCTGAAAAAGCAAAAGAGGTTTTGAAAAAAAGGGAATATTTATCTAAAGAAATTGAAAGTTTTAAAGCTTTAAAAAACTTAATAGAAGATACAGAAACTTTAAAAGAGCTCTATGAGGAAAGTCAAGAAAAGGATCTTTTAAATGAATTTTTTGAAAATATAGAAAAAATAAAAAAAGAAATTAAGGATTGGGAGATAAAAATTTTACTTTCAGATAAATACGACAAAAATAATGCAATTGTAAGTATCTCTCCAGGAGCCGGTGGAACTGAAAGTTGTGATTGGGCTCAAATGATAATGAGAATGCTTACAAGATGGGCTGAAAAAAAAGGATTTGAAGTGGAAATTTTAGATTTGCTTGAGGGAGATGTAGCTGGAATTAAGTATGTAAGTATGCTTATAAAAGGACCTTATGCATATGGTCTTTTAAAAAGTGAACATGGAACTCATAGACTCGTTAGAATTTCTCCGTTTGATTCAAATGCGCGAAGACATACTTCTTTTTGCGGAGTAGAGGTTATTCCAGAAGTAGATGACAGTGTAAATATAGAGATAAAAGAAGAAGACTTAGAAATAGAAACTTTCAGAGCCGGAGGACCCGGAGGACAACACGCAAATAAAAATGAAACTGCAGTAAGAATTCTACATAAGCCTACAAACATAGTAGTTACCTGCTCCTCAGAACGCTCCCAACTTATGAATAAAATAAAGGCCTTGAAAATATTAAAGGCTAAGCTTTTAGAACTTGAAAGGAAACGTCAAGAAGAAGAAAAAAAGAAACTAAAGGGAGAACATAAAGATTTTGCTTGGGGAAATCAAATTCGCTCTTATATACTGCATCCTTATAAACTTGTAAAAGATCACAGAACAAATGTGGAAACTTCCAATGCTCAAGCTGTTTTAGATGGGGAAATTGATCTATTTATAGAAAGCTATTTAAAATGGCAAGCTAAACAACAAAAACTTGACTAAAAATAAAAAATAATTATAATTATTATTGCAGATGGTTCCCCGGTAGCTCAGCGGGTAGAGCGGGCGGCTGTTAACCGCCAGGTCGGGGGTTCGAAGCCCTCCCGGGGAGCCATTTAATTGACAAAAAGATTATTTTATTTATAATAAACTTCGCATACATAAACGGGGCGTAGCTCAGCCTGGTTAGAGCGCGTGCCTTGGGAGCACGAGGTCGCCCGTTCAAATCGGGCCGCCCCGACCATTTTTCCCTTCTATCAACTTTATCTATATTAATACTTTAATATAAAATTTCCCTTCCTAAACTTTCTTGAGTTAAAATACCTTTAGACAAAAACCTTAAGAGGAATATATGTTTAAATACTATCTTCTTTTTGAAAAGGATAATAAAAGTGAGTATAAAGGTATAAATTCTTTAAAAGAGCTCAAAAATATACTAAACACCTCAAAAAAAAATATTCTTTTTATTCGCCAACTTAATTCCCAAATCATAGATTTTTTAATAGATTTTTTCAAGGTAAATCCAAACATATTTGAAGATTTTGAAGACGAGGAAAGAAATAAAATAGAACTTTTAGGAAACTATACTTTCCTTTTATTTTTGGATTTAAAGAAAACTATAGATAGAAAAAGAAAAATAGGTATTATTTGGTTTCCTAATACAATAATAGTTTTTGGAAGTCGGCAACTTTTTGAAAATGCAAGAAAAGAATTTTTACTTTTTAAAGAACCTTTTAAAAATATGGAACTTTTTATTTGGAATCTTTTAGAAAATATTTTAAAAAATTATGAAGAAATTGTAGAAATTTTAGAAGATGAACTTGAAGATATTGAAGAAAAAATATTTAAAATTCAAGACATGAACTTACTTGAAGACATTTCAGATATCTCTTCAGACGTTATAAATCTTCGTCGTCTTTTAAAACAGCTTCGTGGAACCTTAGGAACCATTTTACATTTAGATGAAAGATTTATAAAAAAAAGAAATATCCACTACTTTAGAGATTTATACGATGAAAGTATAAATCTTTTTGATAAAGTAGAAGGCCTTCATGATTTTGTTAATAATGTTATTAATATTTTTGAAACAATGGTATCTTTTAAATTAAACGATATGATGAAAACTTTAACTTTATTTATGAGTTTACTTGCTCCTGCCACTTTAATTTCAAGTATATACGGAATGAATCTTTCCCATCTACCTTTTGCAAATACTAAATACGATTTTTTAATTGTTATGCTTATAATTCTTAGTAGTTTTACTTTAGGACTTTTGTATTTTAGAAGAAAAGGTTGGCTTTGAAAAAATTTTTCCATAAATTTAAAAGAAAAAGATTTTTTGAGGTGATATCATGCCAGTTATAGAAGCTTCTTATTATGAGAAATTAGATAATGGTAAAGTTAAATGCACTTTATGTCCTAGAAATTGTGTTTTAAATGAAAATCAAAAAGGATTTTGTTTAGTTAGATTTAATAAAAATGGAAAGCTTTTTACAAGTATATACGAAGAAATTACATCTATAGCAATTGATCCTATAGAGAAAAAACCTCTTTATCACTTTAAACCCGGAAGTTATATTCTTTCTATTGGAACAAATGGGTGTAACTTAGATTGCAAAAGTTGTCAAAATTGGCAAATAGCTAGGCAAATTACTCCAAGAGAATATCTTCCAAAAGAAGCTATAAGAGAAGTTATAAATAGATACGATTCTATAGGTTTATGTTATACCTATAATGAACCTTCCATATGGCTTGAATATATAAAAGATACAGCCCCAATAGTAAAAGAGGAAGGAAAAGATGTTGTTCTTGTTTCAAATGGAATTATAAATTCAAATGCTCTTAAAGAAATTTTACCTTTTATAGATGCAGCTAATATAGATCTTAAAGGTATGGATAAAGAATACTATTTAAAATTTTCCGCTATGCCAAATCCAAATGTCTGGGATAATCTAATTCTTTTAAAAGAAAATGGTGTTCATGTAGAGATTACAAAACTTATAGTTCCAGGTTTTGATGAATTTAATGAAAAATATTTTGAAAGATTTGCAAAATGGATAGCGGAAAATTTAGGAAAAGATACACCTTTTCATCTATCTCGCTTCTTTCCAGCTTATAAACTTTTAAATACTCCCCCAACTCCTTTAGAAGTAATGTATATGGCTTATGAAGTATCAAAAGAATATTTAGAATATGTTTATCTTGGAAATGTTCCAGATGAAAGGTTTAACAGTACTTATTGTCCAAATTGCGGTGCTCTTCTTATAAAACGAATTGGATATCAAGTTGAAGTTCTAATTTCAGATAATATTTGTCCAAATTGTGGATATAAGTTAAACTTTGTTTTTTAATCTATAATTATGTCAAGCTAAATTTATAGAGGGAAAGATGAAAACCATACAAACAGATGTTTTGATAATTGGAAGTGGAGCAAGTGCACTTTACACAGCTTCTAAGCTTAAAAATTTGGGTATAGAAAAAATCTTAGTTGTCTCTGGAACTAAATTAAATGAAAACAGCTCCTACTATGCCCAAGGTGGAATAGCTGCAGCTCTTTTGGAAGATGATTCCCCTTATATTCACTTTAAAGACACTTTAAGAGCAGGCCATAATTTATGTTCCTCTTGGAATACAGAAATTTTAGTTACAGAAGGACCAAAAAGAGTTATAGACTTATTTAAATTAAAAGTTCCTTTTGAAGGAGTAACCCAGGAAGGTGCTCATAGTAAAAGGCGTATTTGGTATGTAAAAGATGAAACTGGAAAGGCTATTTGGGAAAGTTTATTTAATTACGCTAAATCTTTAGATATTGAATTTTTAGAAAATACTTTTTTTATAGATTTTATTTTTGATAAAAAAAATAATTTTTTATTTGGCGCCTATTTTCTAGAAAATGGGGAAACTTTTATAAAGGTTATTTCAAAGTACATTGTTTTAGCAAGTGGAGGCTATGCATCTTTATATAAATATTCCTCAAATCCTCCTTTAAATAACGGTTATGTTAATATAAGTGCTTTTGAGCTTGGAACTCCTTTTTTAGATCTAGAGTTCATTCAATTTCATCCTACTGGTTTTTACAATGAAAAAGAAAATAAAGTAGAATTTTTAATATCCGAATCTGTTAGAGGTGAAGGAGCATACTTAGTAGACGAAAATAGAAAAAGATTTGTAAATGAACTTGCGCCACGAGATGTCGTTTCAAGAGCCATTTTTAAAAAATATAAGGAAGGACATAAAGTATTTTTAGATTTTTCTCCTTTACAAAAAAAGGGTATAGATATAGAAAAGAGATTTCCCTTTATTTGTAAAAAATTAAAAAATTTTAATCTAGATCCAAAAAAAGACCTTATTCCAGTTTCTCCCCTTGCTCATTATACTATGGGGGGACTTTTAACAAATTCTTTTGGAGAAACAAAAATAAAAAATCTTTTTGTATGTGGAGAAGCAGCTTGTACTGGGGTTCATGGAGCAAATCGACTTGCTTCCAATTCTCTTTTGGAATGTTTAGTATTTGCAAATCGAGTAGCCTATAAACTCTATTTTAAGGAAAACTATCTTTTAAAAAACTTAAACTTTCAAAATTTAAATATAAAAGAAAATAAAAAACTCTTAGAGAGTTTTTGCATAGAAGATATTAAAGATATAAAAAACTATCTTTGGAATTTTGTAGGTATAAAAAGAAATGAGAAGGATCTAAAGGAAGCATATAAATATTTTGAAAATCAGGAAAAAGTTTACAAAAATATTTATAAAAAACGTTTATTTAAACTTGCAAAATTAATAACCAAAGCGGCCTTATATAGAAAAGAGTCTAGAGGAGCCCATTATAGAGTAGATTATCCTAAGGCAAAAAAAGAATATGAAAAGCATACATTAATAAATGAAAATGAAAAAATTACATTTATTGAAAAAAATTTAAAAGACTAGGAGGATATTTTTTATGAAAACTTTAAAAATTGCAACAAGAAAAAGTAAACTTGCTTTATGGCAAGCAAATTACGTAGCAAAAAAAATAAAAGAAAAATATCCTGAAATAAATATAGAGCTAATAAAAGTAGTTACAAAAGGCGATAAAATTTTAGATGTTCCCTTAGCAAAAATTGGAGGGAAGGGTCTTTTTACAAAGGAAATAGAAGATGCGCTTTTAAAAGGTGAAGCAGATTTAGCTGTTCATTCAATGAAAGATGTACCTACTGAACTTCCAAAAGGACTGGAAATTTCAATTGTTTCAGATAGAGAAGATCCGCGAGATGCTCTTATTATTAAAAAAGATATTTTAGAAAATATAAAAAAACAAGTAGATATAAATAAAATAAAAAATCCCTTAGATCTTTTACCTAAAAATGCAAAGGTAGGAACATCCTCTTTAAGAAGAAAAGCTCTTTTAAAAAAATATCGACCAGATCTTATAATTGAGGATTTAAGAGGAAATGTAGATACAAGACTAAAAAAATTAGAAGAGGGAAAATATGATGCTATTATTCTTGCAAGCGCAGGTTTAAAGAGACTTGGATTTGAAAATAAAATTACAGCTTATCTTCCTGAAGATTTATTTATACCTGCTATTTGTCAAGGTATCTTAGGAATAGAAACAAGAATTAAAGACACAGAAACTTTAAAATATATAAAACATATAAATTCAAAAAAAGCTTATTATGAAAGCCTTTTAGAAAGAGCTTTTTTAAAGGAAGTTGAAGGTGGATGTCAGGTACCCCTTGGATGTCATGCTAAAGCGAATTTAGAAAGCAAAAAGATAAAAGCGAAAGCTTTCATAGCTGATTTAGAAGGAAAAGTTTTTCTAAAAGAAAGTATAGAAGGAACTTTAGATGAAGCTCAAAATTTAGGAAAAAAACTTGCGAAAATTCTTTTAGATAAAGGTGGAAAGGAAATTTTAGAAAAAATTTACAAAAATTCTTGAGGGAAAAAATGAAGTTTTTTTGTGTATCTGGATATCATAATGTTGGTAAAACGTCATTTATATTAAAGTTTTTAGAATTTTTAAAAAAGAAAAAAGAGACTTTTGCAGTTATAAAATCTACTCATCATAAAAATATTCTTAGTAGTGATATAACTAAAGACACCTCCAAGTTTTCTCAAATGGGTGCCGATACAGCTTTAATAACTCCTGAAGAAATTTTCATAGAAAAGAGAAAAAATGTTATAAAAAAATTTTCTGAAACTCAAGGAATTAGATATATTATCTTTAAATATTTCTTTTCATACGATTGGGTAATTTTAGAGGGATTTAAAAATACAGAGCTTCCTAAACTTGAAGTTATTAAAGATGTTTCAGATATAAATTTTAATTTAGTTAATCGCCTAGCTTTTGTTATAAATGAAAACTTGGCAAATGAAGAAAAACAAAAGGAACTTTTAGAAAAATTAGAACAGTATTTTCCAAAAACTCCTGTCTTCTTTTTCAAAGATGTAGAAAAAATTTATGAATTTTTAAAAGAAAAATTAGAAAGTTACAGATTAAAAATTTTTATAGATTTAAAGGAAATAAAGTTAAAACCTTTTGTTGAAAATCTTTTTTATAATCTATTAACTACATTTTTAGATTCTCTTAAAGATACTCAAGGAAAAAGCGTAGAAATTTTCTTCGAAAAAAGGTCAAATAATGATTCCCAAAGATAGGATCTTGGGAAGTTTAATTGTATTTTTTTATTTTCTTTCATTTATTTTAGTATCAAATGTTTTATTTTTAAAATTGATTCTAAGTATTCCTATATTTTTAGGTATTTTTATTGAGCTTTTTCAAAACTATAAACCCTTCTTTCTATTTTACGGAAACTTCATGTTATATTTTTTCTTTTCATATGAAAAGAAAGTACCATTTTTATTTTATATATTTTTAACTTTTAACTTTACATACCTTATTGTAAAAAGTAAGATAGACAAAGATTTATTTTTAAAAATTTTACTATTTTCTTTATACATTTCCTTTTTAACGTTTTTTGTAAATCTAAATCAAAAAGAAATAATATATCTTTTAAGTATTGTCTGGAGCACAGATAGCTTTGCTTATCTTATCGGTAAATATTTTGGAAAACATAAATTAACTCCCATAAGTCCAAAAAAAACCTGGGAAGGTGCTATAGGAGGAGTAATTTTTGGAGCTTTAATTTCAAGTTTAATTTTCTTTATTTTATTTTCAAACGGTATAAACAATATATCTTTAGAAAATACTTTTCTTATAGGGATTATTTTCTCTATTCTTTCCCAAATTGGAGATTTATTTGCAAGTTATATAAAAAGAATTTTTAACATAAAAGATTTTTCTAATATTATTCCTGGGCATGGAGGAATTTTAGATAGATTAGACAGCCTTTTGTTTGTAAGTCCTTGGATATATTTATTTTTCCATTAAATGGTGCGTCCGGCGGGAGTCGAACCCGCAACCTCGGGATCCGTAGTCCCGCGCTCTATCCAGTTGAGCTACGGACGCACCTAAATTTGCTATTTATATTATAATTATTTACCTAAGTTTTTCAAGTACTGAAAAATAGTAAAATATAATATTTAGAATTGTGGAGTTAAATTTGAATAATTTTTTAAAATATATAAAAAAGTATAAACTTTTAAAGTTTTTACCAATTTTATATACCTTAACTATTTTCATTTTATCTATCATACCTGGAAAATACGATCCAGCTCAAGATATATCAGATAAACTTAAACACGCCTTTGCTTTTTTTATATTTTTTCTTTTATATAGTCTTTTTTTTAATTTAAATAAGAAAAAAATTTTTCTTATAGGATTTATTTTTGGAATATTTATAGAATTTATTCAGTATTTTATTCCATATAGAAGCTGTGATATGAAAGATGTTATAGCTGATGCAACAGGTCTTTTAATTGCTTATTTTATTTTTTAATTTTAATATAATTATTTTGAAAAACTATTAAAAATAAGGATTTTTTTATTAAAAGGAGAAAGCTATGCTAAATGATCATCCTATAATTCTTATGGCTAAGGGAAAAGGTGATAAAGCACCCTATACTCCAGTTTGGTTTATGAGACAAGCTGGAAGATATCAAAAATCTTATAGAGAAATAAGAAGTAAAGTTTCTTCTTTTTGGGAACTTGTAAAAAATCCAAAATTAGCTGCTGAAGTAACCCTGCTTCCAATTAAAGAATTTGATTTTGATGCTGCTATTTTATTTTCAGATATATTAACGGTTTTAGAACCTTTTGGGTTTAAAATAGAATTTAAAAATGGAATAAAAATAGAGCCTTGTCTTTTTAATCTAGAAAGTGAAAAAATTAAAGAGATTTTAAAACCTTATGATGTAGAAACTTCTTTGGATTATGTTTATGAAACCATTATAGCTATACTAAATAAACTTCATGATAGACCTTTAATAGGATTTTCCGGAGCTCCCTTCACTTTAGCTCTTTATTTAATTGAGGGAGGAAGTTCAAAAAAATATGAAAAAGTAAGAATTTTTATGCATACTCACAAAAAAGATTTTAACTATATTATGGATATTCTTTCAAAAACTGTAGAAAAATACTTAGAAAATCAAATAAAAGCTGGAGTTCATCTAGTTCAAATCTTTGATAGCTGGGCCGGTATTCTTTCTGAGGAAGAATATAAAAAATATGTTTTTCCTTATACTCAACAAATAATAAAGAATTTAAAAAAGAAATATAAAAATATTCCTATTATTCATTTTGGATATAACACCTATCATCT
>JAMOTM010000020.1 GCA_027002265.1 Aquificota bacterium
GTTGCAATCCCGCCTAGCAAAGCAGGCATTTCAAGACCAAGCTGGAAGCCCTTGTGTGCCATGGGTAATTTTGTAAAAAAGTTGTAAATTTGTACCTCGACATACTTATTGGTTTTTTAGTGATATTTGATAACATTTTTCTAAGTTTAAATATTATTATTTGTATAAATTTCAAGGTTTTTATTAAAATTTTTATTACTTTGATATTATTTCGCACAAATTAGTAATAAAGCTTAATTATTGATAATCAAAACTAAAATCTAAAATAAAATTTTAAATTTTTAAAATAAATAGGAATATTTGCAAGTGATATTTACATCTTTTTTACATATTCAGCTTTAATAGACCTTATTTTTTTACTTATTATAACAAATTTGGTTTTATACTTATAAGAACTTGAATTTATAGAAAAAGGAATTAAAATTAATTTTGAAAAAATTAAGCCCGGGTGGCGGAACTGGCAGACGCGGGGGACTCAAAATCCCCTGGGCTTTACGCCCGTGCGGGTTCGAATCCCGCCCCGGGCACCAATATTTTTATATTTTCCTTTTTATTATTACATTTCTTTTTTAAAACATCCCTTCTTTAATGGTAAAATAATTCCCACCTAAATTATCTTAAATCCTTTTAGGAGGATATCTATGTCCCTTGGAGAATATAGACCAAGTGAATTTGAAGAAAAGCTTGCAAATGAGTGGATAGAAAAAAAATATTTCACTCCAAATAAAGAGAAAGTTTTAAAAGGAGAAAGGAAAAAGTTTTCCCTAGTTTTACCTCCTCCGAACGTTACAGGAGCTTTACATATAGGTCATGCTTTAAATGCTACCATGCAAGATATTCTTTGTAGATATAAAAAATTAAAAGGTTATGAAATTTGTTGGATACCTGGAACGGATCATGCAGGAATAGCTACTCAATTTATGGTTGAAAAAGAACTTGCAAAAGAAGGAAAAACAAGATACGACTTAGGTAGAGAAAAATTTTTAGAAAGAGTTTGGAAGTGGAAAGAAAAATATGGAAATACAATTATTAATCAATTGAAAAAACTCGGAGTAGCTTGTGATTGGACTCGTCAAAGATTTACTATGGATGAAGGATTTTACAAACTCGTTAGAAAAGTGTTTGTAAAACTTTATGAAGATGGACTTATGTATAGAGGACTTCGTCTGATAAATTGGTGTCCACGTTGTAAGACCGCTCTTTCTGATCTGGAAGTAGAATTTGATGAAAAACCAGAAAAGGGAAAACTTTATTATTTTAGATATCCTTTAAAACTTTCTGAAGAAGAAAAAAGAGAACTTCAAAAATTAGAAGAAGAATTTAATAAAAAACTTGAAAATTTATCTGAGGAAGAAAGAGAAAAACTAGAAGAAGAGCGTCCTTGGACTAAACCTTATATTGTAATTGCTACTACTCGTCCAGAAACTATGCTTGGAGACGTAGCTGTAGCTGTAAATCCAAATGATAAAAGATATAAACATTTAATAGGAAAAAAACTAATTTTACCCTTAGTAAATAGAGAAATTCCTATTATCGCGGACGACTTTGTTGATGCATCTTTTGGAACAGGATGCGTAAAAATTACTCCAGCTCATGATTTTGAAGACTATGAGGTAGGAAAAAGACATAATTTACCTTTAATTAAGGTTTTGGACGAAGATGCTAAAATCTCTAAGGCTAAATATATGGATTATGATGGAAATATTCTTAGAGAAGAAGATCTACCTTATGAGGGTTTAGATAGATATAAAGCTAGAGAACAAATTGTTAAAGATCTAGAAAAACAAAACCTTTTAGAAAAAATAGAAGATTATAAACTTCTTGCCGGAAAATGTTATAGATGTAAAACTACTGTTGAACCTATGCTTTCTAAACAATGGTTCTTAAAGCTTTCCAAAGAAACAGATAATGGAATTGGTTTTGAAAAAATTGTAAAACCTGCTATAGATGCTGTTAAAAATGATATTACAAAGTTTATTCCAAAAGAGTGGGAAAAAACATACTTTAATTGGCTTGAGAATATAAAAGATTGGTGTGTATCTCGTCAACTTTGGTGGGGACATAGAATTCCAGCATATTACTGTCAAGATTGTGGAGAAACTATAGTTAGTGAAGAAGAAGTGAAAGAATGTCCAAAATGTAAATCTAAAAATATAAAGCAAGATGAAGATGTTTTAGATACTTGGTTTTCTTCTGCTCTTTGGCCTTTTGGAACTTTAATGTATCTAAAAGAAACAAAAAAACTTTCTGAAGATTTAAAGGAAGTTGTAGACAAGCTTTTAGAAAAGGAGAATTCTTATATAAAAGAATTTTCCAAAGAGTTTGATGTTTCAGATTACTTTGCTTTTTATCCCACAGATATTTTAGTTACAGGTTTTGATATTATTTTCTTCTGGGTAGCTCGTATGATGATGATGGGACTTTACTTTACTAAAAAAGTTCCATTTTACAATGTTCTAGTTCACATGCTTGTTAGAGATGAAAAAGGTCATAAAATGAGCAAAACCAAAGGAAACGTTATAGATCCTTTAGATGTTATAAAAAATTATGGGGCAGATTCTCTTCGCTGGACTCTAGCATCCTTAGCTTCTCCCGGTAGAGATATTAGACTTTCTTTTAAATTAATAGAAACGGCAAGCCACTTTATGAATAAAATTTGGAATATTGCAAAATATATATTTGGAGTCTATGAAAATTCAAATAAACTAGATTTTTCAGATGGATATAAATATTTATCTTATGAAGATAAATGGATACTGAAAGAATTTAATAAACTTTTAGAAAACTTTGAAAAATATATCAATCAATATCGTTTTGACGAAGCAAGTAAGCATTTAAATAAATTCATTTGGGACACCTTTGCAGATTGGTATGTTGAACTTTCCAAAAATAAAGCTTATAAAGGATCAGAAGAGGAGAAAAAAGCTGCTTTATGGACCTTATTTGAAGTTTTTAAAAGATTTTTAATCTTACTTTCAACTATCGCTCCATTTATTAGTGATTACTTATATAGAAAACTTCCAAATAAAGAGAAAGAATCTATTATTTTAGAAACTTTTCCAGAGAAATTTAAAGTAGAAGAAAGTGAAGATTTTGAAGAAATTATAAAATTCATTACAGAAATAAGAAACTTAAAGTCTACTTTAGGAATTCCACCATCTTCTAAAATAGATATCTTTGTATCTGCAAAGGGTATTTCTAAAGATATTTTTGAAAAATTAAAAGATAGTATTTCAAAACTTGCAAAAGTTAATATTAGTTTTACAGATAGAGATTTAGACTTACCTTGTTTAAAATATAAAAACTTTAAAATTTATCTAAATTTAAAAGAGAAAATTAATATAAGTGAGCAAATTAAACTACTTGAGAAGAAATTAGAAAAACTAAATAAAGATCTAAAACGTGTAGAAGGAAAATTAAACAACAAAAACTTTCTAGAAAAAGCTCCAAAAGAAGTTATTGAAAAAGCTCAAAAAGAAAAAGAAGAAATTTTACTTGAAATAGAGAAAATAAATCAAGCTTTAAATCTTATTAGATAAGGAGGAATTTAAGTATGGCTAATAACAATAATCCATTTAACTTTGGAGGACCAAATTTTAATTTTCCAAATATGCCCCAAGCTCCTATGGGAGGAGGCCCTCAAGGGCCAATGGGTCCTATGCCACCTATGGGTGGTATGGGAGGACCGTTTGGAGGATTAAGACCTTCTTTTGAACCAAAGTTTTTAGTAATAGCTGTTGTATTTTTGGTTTTAGGTGGATATCTTTCTTTTTCTTTTGACAGATGGTTAGGGCTTCTAGGAGCTTTTCTTACTTTCATAGGTGGAATATTTTTTGTTATATCTATTATTATAGGAACCTTAAAAGCTATAATGGGATCCTTAGGATTTGGTATTCCCATGGGGCCACAAAAATAAATAGAATGAAAACTTATTTATTAGGAAATAAGATATGTCTGGATTAACCTTTATCCTTTTAACCTTTTTAACATTTTATTTAATATGGTCCTTTTACTATGGTTACAGAAAAAATGTTAAATTAGCAAGAGAAATTTCTAAAATTTTTGAAAATTTTTTTGATCCCATAGATAAAACTTATACTTGGTTAGGTGGAGCCATAGGATTTAGGGCTATTTATAGGGTTAAAGATAAGTTTATTAAACAAATTCTTTTAAATTTAAGATTACAACCTCGCCAATCTGTTTTGTATTTTATTTTGAAACTAATCATTTTAAGAGGAATAAAAGATAATATTCAACTTTTGTTTTATTTAAACAAAAAAATAAATTATGAGTTTCATGCTATTAAAGAAAAATATAATCCAAAAATATTTAGCACAAATTTAAAAGAAGAAAAAAATGAAAAATACAGATTTTTATATTCTTCAAATTATCCAAAGATCTTAAAGGAATTATCAATAGATATTCTAGAAGCTACGCCTATTAAACATATTGCAATAACACCAGATAGAAAAGTTGTATATTTTGATTTAGATTTTAAAAAGATAGAAGATATTAAAAATACTCTGGAAAAAATAAAAGTATTTTTAGAAAAATTAAAAATAAAAGTATAAGAGGTAAGAAATGGAAGACACTTTAAAAATTGGACAGTTAACTATAGGTAGTAAACCTGAAATAGTAGTAGTTTTATCAAAAGAACTTAATGATATAGAAAAATTAAAAGAAAATTTATCTTTCATAAAATCTCTAAAAATAAACTTTGTAGAAGTAAGAGTAGACTTTTTAGAAAATATTTCAAGACTTTCAGAAATTTTAGATATTATTGGAGATTATAATCTTTATATGATAGGAACTATAAGACCTCAATTTGAAGGTGGTAAATTTCCCTTTGATGAAAATCGTCTTATTTTGTTTGAAGAACTTTTGGAACATCCAAATGTTTACCTTATAGATATAGAGCTAAGAAGTAAAGTTGTTAAAGAAGTTATTGAACTTGCTAAAAAGAAAAAAAAGCATGTGATAGTATCTTATCACGATTTTGAAAAAACCCCAGAGGTAGAGGAGATAAAAAATATATATAATCAAATAAAAGCTTTATCTCCCACTTTTCCAAAAATTTCTTTTAAAGCTAATTCTTACTTAGACGTAAGAAAACTTCACTTTGCTATGGCAGAATATAGTGACTTAAAAATTTATATGTCTATGGGAGAATATGGAAAAGTATCTAGAGTAGATTCCTTTATTTTTGGCTCTGTGTTTACTTATACTTTCGTAGGAGAAGCTGCAGCTCCAGGACAGATAGATTTATTTACCTTAAGAACTTTATTAAAGATTTTGTATTAAATTTTCTATTTAGTATTATAATTTATATATATGGATTTAAGAATATGTAAATAAAACTTATAAAAAAATAAAAAGAAAGGATAAAATCATGCACGAATTTTCCTTAGCTTTAGGCTTAGTAGACAGATTAAAAGAACTTGCAAAAGAAAACAATGCGAAAAAAATTAACAAAGTTTATATACGTTGGGGGAAGCTTTCTGGGGTAATTATAGATTCCTTTGTGTTTTCGTTTAATATGATAAAGGAAGAAGAAGAGCTTTTAAAGAACTGTGAAATTATTGTAAACGAGGAACCTATAGTTTATAAATGTTTAGATTGTTCCCTTGAATTTGAGAAAGAAGATTTTAAATTTCCTAAGTGTCCCAATTGCTCTTCTCTAAATGTTAAACAAATAAAAGGAGATGCTTTCATAATTGAAAAAGTAGAACTTGAAACTGAAGAGGAAGAAAAATGAAGATAAAAAACGTAAAGTTTTTAAAGGCGGCTTACAAAGAAGAAGAAATACCAAATCATTCTTATAAAGAAATTGCTTTTGTAGGTCGATCTAATGTAGGAAAATCCTCTTTATTAAATATGATTTCTAACAATTTTAAATTAGCTCATGTCTCTCAAAAACCTGGAAAAACAAAAAGTATAAACTTTTTTTTAGTGGATAATAAATTTGTTTTAGTAGATCTCCCAGGTTATGGCTTTGCGAAAGTATCAAAAGGAGAAAAAAAACGCTGGCAAAAGTTAATAGATAATTATCTTCAAAAAAGAAAAAATTTAAAAGGTGTTTTTGTTCTTGTAGATAGCCGTCATCCTCCTACGGCTTTAGATAAATTAATGGTAGAATATCTTCAAAGTTTAAATATCCCATTTAAAGTGGTTCTTACAAAAGCTGATAAACTTTCAAAGAACGAAAAACAAAAAGCTATAAATTTAACAAAAAAAGAGCTAAATGTAGAAGAAAAAGATATTATTTTATCTTCATCTAAAACCCGGGAAGGTAGAGATAAAATAATTTCTGAAATTTTTAATTTTTTAAAATAATTACTTACTTTAAGAGAGTATCGTATATATAAACCTTTTTTATTTTATTATTGCTATCAAGCATAAAACATTTTGGATTATGATTCTTTATTTCATCTTTTTCAAGTTCTACATAGGAAACAATTATTATTTTATCTCCCACTTGAACCTTTCTTGCAGCAGCTCCATTTAAAGCTATTTCCCCTTCTTTTCCAGGGATAATATATGTAGAAAATCTTTCCCCATTATTTATATTGTATATATCCACTTTCTCAAAGGGATAAAGACCCGTTTCTTTTAAAAGATTTTTATCTATAGATATTGATCCTTCATAATTTAAATTGGCTTCGGTTACAGTAGCTCCGTGAAGTTTTATATTTAAAAAAACATGTTTCATCTATCTTCCTCCCTCCTATTTATAATTCATAGTAAATTATCCATGATAAAATATAGTTCTTCTAATTTTAAGTTTCAAATAATAAAAAATAAAAAAAGTTTTTAAATATGAAAACCATAAAAAATAAAAAAGATTTTGTAAAGCTTATTATATTACCTATCTTTGCAGTTATACTCTTTATAACTATTTCGTTTTTTATATTTCTAAATATTTTTGAAAACAAAAAGAGAGATATTGTAGAAAAATATAAAGTTCTTACTGAAATTAATTTAAAGTTAAATTTAGATAAAGATTTTCAAACCTTAAATAATCTATTAAATTCATATGCCATATGGGATGATTTTTATAAGGCTTTAAAACAAAATAATTATACTTTTTTTAATAATATTTGGGAACTTGATAAAGAAGTTGCAGATTGTGACAGTTATGGAATTATAAAAGAAAATGGAAAAGTTTTTTTATCAAAAAATTTTATTTTTAATAAAACTCAAATTGAAAGTATATTATCTTATTTAAAATCTCAGGTAAATATAGGTGATGAATATACTTTTTTTAATTTCTTTATAAAAAATGAAAAAGATAAAAAATATTACTTTGTAGCTTTATCTCCTTTGGCAAATACAAAGGGTTATATCTTATCTTATGACTTTTTATATTTTGCTAAAAAACTTAATCCAAAAGAGATATCCCAAATAACTTTGTCAAAAGTTCAAATATCTTCCAAAAAATTAAAAAATAGCTTAATAAGTTATCCTTTAAAAGATTTTTCAAATACTACAATCGGATATATAAATATCTTTTTTCCTTTTTGGTTAAAAAGTTCTTTTGATTTAGTTATGCATTTTGCTTGTTTTCTTACCTTTGTAGCTATTGTATTTGGAATTAGTGTAATTTACTTTACAGCTTACATAGTATTTAAAAAGAAAGAGGAAGATATAAAAAAATTTTTAAAAAAGATAAAAACAATTGCTTCCGATCAAGATAAAATAAATGATGATTTATATAACGAAATTGTTAAACTAATTTTTTATGATCCATTAACTCAAGCTTATAATAGAAAATATTTTTTCTATATTTTAAAAAAGGAGATAGAAAAATCTCGTAGATTTAAGTATCCCCTATCTTTAATATATATAGATTTAGATGATTTTAAAAAAATTAATGATACTTATGGACATAGAGTTGGAGATGAAATCTTGAAATATTTTTCAAATTTAATTTTAAAAAATATAAGAAAAGCAGATATTTTTGCTAGACTTGGGGGAGAAGAATTTGCAATTTTATTACCCGAAATGAAAGTAGAGGAAGCAAAAAAAGTAGCTGAAAGGCTTTTAGCTTTAATAAAAGCTACACCTTATGAAGGTATTAAACTATCTGCATCTATTGGTATAACTCAATTAAGAGATGATGATACTTTAGAAACCTTTTTAGACAGAGCTGATAAAGCCATGTATTTTGCTAAAAATTCTGGAAAAGGGAGAATAAAAGTTCTGCTATGAGAGTATATACGGTTTCCTTAGGATGCCCTAAAAATCAGGTAGATAGTGAATTTTTTTTAGGTTATCTTTTGAGTAAAGGATTTAAAATAACAAAAAACTTTAAGGATGCAGACTTTTATATCATAAACACTTGCGGGTTTATTCACCCTGCAAAGAAAGAAGCTATAGAAGAGATTTTAAAAGCCATAGATTTAAAAAGAAAATATAACTTTTTTCTTGGGGTTTTAGGTTGTTTTTACAAAAGATATAAAAATATTCTTATAAAAGAATTTCCGGAAGTAGATTTTTTTATAGATACAGCTAGTCCTTCTTTAGACTACACAGATGTAGTTTACAGATTTGGGAGATATTCTAAAAGCTTTCCAAAATTCCTAAAATTACTTACAATTTTAAAGAATTTTAAAAAAAGAAGTAGCATTAAATATAAAATATTTTTTGAACCTCATATAGCTTACATAAAAATTTCAGATGGTTGTTCTAATCGCTGTAATTATTGTGCTATTCCTTTGATAAAAGGTGATTTTGTCTTTTATGATTTAAATTTTATAAAAACTTATCTAAAAAGAGCAGAAGAAAAAGGCATAAAGGAAATTTATATATGCGCCCAAGATACTACGGCTCATCCAAAACTTTTAAAAATTTTAGAGCTTGTCTCTAATTTTAAATTTGAAAGGAAAAAACTTTTATATATATATCCAAATAAACTAAAAAAAGAAATTTTGATAACCCTAAAAGAATTAAACTTTGATCCTTATCTTGAAATTCCTTTGCAGCATGTAAGTGATAAAGTTTTAAAGAATATGGGAAGAAAATATACGAAAAAAGATATACTTAAACTTTTTGAAAATATAAAAACTCATTTTCCAGAAGCACATATAAGAAGCACATTTATTTTAGGTCATCCTGGAGAAAATGAAAAAACTTTAGAAGAATTAAAAAATTTTTTAAAAGAATTTAAGCTTACTTGGGTAGGATTTTTCCCATATTATAAAGAAGAAGGGACAAAATCTTTTTATATGACTACAAAATATAGTTTCAAAGAACGTCAAAAATTAGTAGAAGATTTTTATGAATTTCAAAGTTATATCACCTCTTCTATTTTAGAAAAATATGAAAGGCAAAAAGAAAAAGTAATTATAGATTTTGAAATACAAGACAAAGCAATAAAGTTAGATTTAGCAAATTACTTTAAAAAATTTAATATAGATGACGCTTACCTTTATCAAGCACGGCTTCCCTTTGAAAGCTATAATTTAGATGGAATTGTTTATTTATTTTCTAAAGTCCCTTTAAAACCTGGCTTTACTGTTGAAGTAACTTTGGATAAATTTTTACCACCTTATGATTTTGTGGCTTTACTTTAAAGTATTGGTTAAATAAAAGTAACTTAAACTTCAATTAGGTTAAAATATATAAAAATTTTAGTCGAAAAAAAGAATATGGATCCTAAAGATAGGGATAGCTGGGGGTAATGGATATGTTTATATTTAGTTCTTGTGATAAGGAACTTAAGAAATTAAAGAAAAAAATAAAAGAACTTGAAAAGGAACTTGAGGAAAAAAGAAAACTTTTAGCTGAGCTTGAAAAAAATAATGAAGCATATAAAGCTGAAATAAACAAATTAAGAAGGGAAATAGAAACCTTAGAAGAGGAACTTAAAAGATATAAGGAAGAAGTAAAAAAACTTCAAGAAGAAAAAAAGAAGCTTGAAGAAGAAGCCTATTCTTGGAAATGGATGTTTTCTAATTTAACTATTTGGGAAGGTTTTGTTCTGGCAGATGCTAAAACCTTAAAGTTTTGCTATATAGACAAAGCAGCTAAGGAAATTCTAAGCAAAATGGTTCCTTATGTAAAGAAAAAATATAACGTAGATCTTTTTGAGGCCCTAAAAGAAAAAGATTTATATGAGTTTCATGAAATTTTTGGAGTGCAAGATAAGGTTAAAAAAGCCCTAGAAGATTTAAAACCAGGCAAAATTTCAAATGAACTTGAATTAGATTTAGAGGATATTTACGTAAAATGGGTATATTTTTGTGTTCCAGATAAATATAATAATAAGCTTTATTATGGTGTTGTTTTAAAAGATGAATCCTTAAAGAAAAAATTAATTTTGGAAAATTACAAGAAAAAAATATCTTTAACTTCAGTTCTAAAAAATATATCTGAAACTCTTTTAGAAGTCCTTGAAAATAAAATTATCTCTTTTTCTATAGAACAAGTTGTAGAAAAAATTGTAGAACAAATGAAAATAATTAGAAATTTAACAGCAAATATTCAGCGAAACTTGGATAATCTTGTAAATGTTTTTAATAGATTAAAAGAAAATTATGAAAAAGTTATAAAAAATGTAGAAGATGGAAAAGAAGTTGTATCAGTTGCAACAAATAAAATTATAAAAATAAAGGAAATTACTCAAGAACTATTTGAAGTGGTTTCTACCTTAAAAAAACAAGCTGAAAAAATTAATCAAGTGGTCCAAGTTATTACATCTATTACCGAACAAACTAATTTACTTGCTTTAAACGCGGCAATAGAGGCGGCTCGTGCTGGAGAAATGGGAAGAGGATTTGCAGTAGTTGCAGACGAAGTTAGAAAACTTGCAGAGAGAACCAATAAAAGTGCAGAAGAAATTAGTCAAGTTGTGGAAGAAATGAAAGAAATTGTTGGAAAAATATATCAAACTACAAGTGAAGGTGTAAAGGAAGTAGAAGAAGGTTATCAAAATATTGAAAATGTTAAAAAAGTTTTTGAAAAAATATACAATTTAGCTCAGGAAGTGTTATCTATTTTAAATAAGCTTTGGGACACCATTGAAATTCAGAAGAAAGATATTGATAATATAGTAAATGAAATTTTAATTATGGAAAACAATATAAATGATATAAATAAACTTTCAGAAAAAATTAGAGCATCTGCCAGCAGATCTGCAAGAAAAACTTTAGAAATTTGGAAAAATTCTTCTGAGTATGCTTCAGATGGTATGGAAGAAAATGAATTAAAAATCATTAAAGCCGTAGATAAATTAATGAGAGCTATTTATGAATATTCAGAGAAATTTGATGATAGTATTTTACTTGATCTTGAAGACGAAATTATGTCTTTACCTTCCGAGAAAATAAAAAATGCAATGGAAGACTTAAAAAATTATTTAACCTCTTTAAAAACTGGAAATAAAATAGAAGATTTTAAAGCTATTATCTCCAAACTTCAACTTATAATAGAGGAAGCCGCAAAACTTCTAGAGGAAACTATAAAAGAAAATTTAAATAACTTAAAAAAGCTTTAGAAGGGGTGTAAAAAGAGATGGGAAAACTAGAAAGAAATTATGATTTATCAACTTTAAGACACTCTGCAGCTCATATACTAGCAAAAGCTCTAAAAAACATATACGGTCATGATAAGGTAAAACTTGGGATAGGACCTGCTATAGAAGATGGTTTTTACTATGATGTGGAACTTCCAGAAAGAATTTCTCAAGAAGATTTAAAAAAGATTGAAAAGGAAATGAGAAAAATTGTAGAAAAAGATGAACCTTTTTATAAAAAAGAGGTTAGCAAAAAAGAGGCAAGAGAAATTTTCAAAAATGATCCTTATAAACTTGAGCTTATTGATGAAATAGAAGGGGATACAGTTTCTTTATATTATCTTGGAGATGATTTTGTGGATCTTTGTAAAGGGCCTCATGTTCCATCTTCTAAACATGTAAGACACTTTAAACTTTTAAATGTTGCTGGAGCTTACTGGCGAGGAGATTCCCGCCGTCCTCAACTTCAAAGAATCTATGGAACGGCTTTCTTTACAGAAAAAGAACTTAAAGATTATTTAAGAAAACTAGAAGAAGCTAAAAAAAGAGATCATAGGAAACTCGGAAGGGAACTTAAACTTTTTGAGATATTTGAAGAAGAGGCTGGGCCAGGCCTTGTATTTTATCTTCCAAAAGGTGCAATTATTAGAAGCGAAATGGAAAAATATTTGGAAAAAGAACATGAAAAAAGAGGATATCAAAAAGTTTATATTCCTCACATAATGCGAGTAGATCTTTGGAAAACTTCGGGACATTATGATTTTTATAGAGAAAATATGTTTTTTGTTCCTATTGTAGAACATGAAGAAGGAGAAGTTCTTGGGAATAAAGATGTTCCTTTAACCAAGGAAGAAATAGATAAAGCAGCTTGGTATGCTGTAAAACCTATGAATTGCCCAGGTCATATTCTTATTTATAAAAATGAAGTTAGAAGCTATAAAGATTTACCTATCAAGTTTTATGAATTTGGAACAGTTTATAGATATGAAAAAAGTGGATCCTTACATGGCCTTCTTAGAGTAAGGGGTTTTACTCAAGATGATGCTCATATTATCTGTACTCCAGAGCAAGTAGAGGAAGAAGTTAAAAAAGTAGTAAAAATGGCTTTTGACGTTTTAAAAACTTTTGGTTTTGAAGATTTTGAGGTATATATTTCTACCCGTCCAGAAAAATATGTTGGAACGGATGAAATGTGGAATCTAGCAGAAAATTCCTTGAAAAAAGCATTAGAAGATTTAGGAGTTGAGTATAAAATAGACGAAGGTGGAGGAGCTTTTTATGGTCCAAAAATTGATATAAAAGTAAAAGATTGTCTTGGAAGAAAATGGCAATGTTCTACAGTTCAATTTGATTTTAATTTACCCGAAAGATTTGATATGACCTATGTAGATAAGGATGGAGAAAAGAAAAGACCTTATATGATACATAGGGCTATTTTAGGTTCTTTTGAAAGATTTTTTGGACTTTTAATAGAGCATTATGCAGGTCTTTTCCCTCTCTGGCTTGCTCCTATTCAAGTTAGAGTAATTCCAATTTCTGAAAAATTTGTAGATTACGCAAAGGAAATTACAAAGAAATTAAAAGAGGCCGGTATAAGAGTTGATTTAGATGATAGAGATTTAAAAGTTGGTAAAAAAATTAGAGAAGCTGAGCTTGAAAAAATTCCTTATATGGTAATTGTAGGTCAAAAGGAACAAGAAGAAAAAACAATCTCTGTTAGAAGTAAAAAGAAAGGTCAACTAGGGAACTTAAAATTAGAAGAATTTATAGAAATGTTAAAAAAAGAAATAGAAAATAAAGAAAAGTAGGGGGAGTTTTCCCCCTTTTCCTTTTAAGAACTTTATCAATTTTATTTTGTATAAGCTATGAAAGTTAAAATAAAGTTAAAGTGAAATACTTAATAAACTATATTTAAATCCGAAGGCGCAAAGTATCCTTGAGGATGAGAGCATGAAGGGCATACCTGAGGAGCTTCCTCAGATTCATGAACATAACCACATTTTAAGCATACCCATTTTATTTTTTTATCTCTTTTAAAAAATTTATTTTCTTTTAGTAAATCATAAAGTTTTTCAAATCTTTCTTTGTGATGGTTTTCTGCAAAAGCAATAGCGTCTATTCTCTTTGCTATTTCTTCAAAACCTTCCTCTCTTGCAATTTGTGCAAATTTTGGATATAGATTTGTATATTCAAATTTTTCTCCTTCTATAGCTTCTTTTAAAGCCTCCAAAGTATTTTTTGTTTTTAGAGAAAAAGATAAATTTATGTTTATATCTATTTTATCTTTATTTAAACTTTCTGCCATTTTTAAAAACCACTTTGCATGTTCAAGTTCATTTTCAGCAGTTATTAAAAATATTTTAGAGATATACTCAAAACCCTCCTTTTTTGCTATTTTTGAAAATAAAGTATATTTATTTCTTGCCAAGGTTTCACCAACATAAGCCTTAATTAAATTATTTAAGGTTTTTAACATAATTTGCCTCCAAAATCTAACATTTTTAATCCTTTATTGCAATATAATTATAATTGAAAAATTAGATATAAACCTTAAAAACTTTCTAAAATATTTTTTGCCTCTTTATAAATAGGTTCATCTATAAACATACCATCTTCGTAGTATGGACCATTTTTTTCAAATTTTTCCACTATATCTTTTGCCCACAAAAGTAAGTTTTTATCTTTTGAAAAAATTTTATTTGCAATTTTTACCTGAGCGGGACCTAAACAAAATTTTGCTTTAAAACCTAAAGCTTTCTCTTCTAAAGCTTCTTTCATAAAACCTTCTAAATCTTTATAATTTTGGTAAGCAGCTCCTATAGGATAAATATCAAAAATATTTAATTTTATTGCAAGTGTAGTTTTTAAATTTTTAAAAAAATCTTTTTCTAAAAATGGCATCTCAGCTTTTAAATCATAAATACCTATACCAGTACATTTTTAAATTTTTCTTTAACGATTTTTAAAAGTAGATTTATATTTTTTACAGATTCCTTTGTTTCTATAGATATCCCAAGTAAAAAATCATCTTTATTTAAATATTTTTCTATTAAATTTGAAAAAAGATAAATATCTTCCAAATTGGTTTTCGGAATTCTTATCCCCATTGGGTTTAAAGAAAGAATCTGATATAAATCTTCTAAAAAATTTTTATCTTTATTGATCCTAATTAAATAAGGTTTATTTATGTCAAAATTTAAAAGAAAATATATTAAAATCAAACGTGCAAGATCTTTGTACTCTTCTTTTACACCATCTTCCAAATTAAATAATATTAAGCTAGCCTCACTTTTCAAAACTTTTTTCATATGTTTTATATTGTGGCAAGAAACCACAAGTACCGAGGATATATTATTTAAACTAAAATGACTTCCTTTTTTTCTCATTTTTGTAAAAGTAAGTCTTTCTTTAAAAGTTAAATTTAAAAAACTTTTTAATTTTTCCTTTAAAAACTTTTCAGCCTCTTTTATTTTTTGTTCCTTTAATAAAATCTCTAAATGCTTTAAAACTTCCATTTTTAGTTACACCTTTATTTTCCCTTCTTTTTTCAAACGAGTAATAAGAGGATCTTCTAAGCCTAAATTTTTAAAGGCATTTATTCTTAAAATACAGGAATCACACTTTAAACAAGGAATTTCATTTCCACGATAACAGGAAATAGAATAAGAATAATCTGCTTTTAGAGAAAGTCCTAACTTTATAATATCTTCCTTTTTTAAATTAAGTAAGGGAGCATATATAGTCCACTTTTTTCCTTCCACAGCTATTTTTGTTCCAACATTTAAAGTTTTTTCAAAATTTTCTAAAAATTCTTTTCTACAATCCGGATAACCGCTAAAGTCTATTTGATTCCATCCTCCAGTAAGATTTGTTATATTTTTACTTTCTGCATAGGCTGCAGCTAAAGCTAGAAATATACCATTTCTAAAAGGTACATAAGTTACAGGAATACCTCTTTCAAAAATCTCTTTTTTACTTTTAGTTTCAGGCACCTCTATACTTTTATCTGTTAAAGCCGAGGCGCCAATTTGAGTTAAATCTACTTTTAATATTTTATGTTCCTTTACACCCACCTTTTTTGCTATTTTTTTTGCCATATCAAGTTCTATTTTATGTCTTTGACCATAATCAAAACTAATAGCATAAACATCCTTAAAATAATGTTTAGCCCAGTATAAAACTGTAGTAGAATCTAATCCTCCAGATAATATAACTACAATAGGTTCTTCCTTTTTTTCTATATTGGGATGTCCTATCATACTTTTAGCCTCTTTATGTTTTTTTTACTTTTTGTAAATTTAATCTAAGATAATTTATAAAATTTTACAACTTTTTTATAAACGCCTTAGGAGGAAATATTATGGTATTGCTTTTTGGGGGATTACCTATATATCATCAACGTTTAATAAAAGCGGTTTTAAAATTTTATGGAATTGAAAGTGAATTTTTACCAGAACCAGATTACGATGCATTTTTAATAGGTAGAAAATACTGTTCACGGGGTTTTTGTAATCCAGCTTATTTTACGATTGGAAATTTAATCAAATTTCTGATGGAGAAAAAGAAAAAGGGAGAAGATATTTCAAAATACGTTTACATTACAGTTGGAGCCTGCGGCCCCTGTAGATTCGGTATGTATGTAGAAGAATATAAAAAAGCTTTAAAACTTGCTGGATTTGAAAATTTTAAAATAGCTATTCTTGATCAGGATAACGGCTATAAAATAGAAGGAATTGAAATAAAAAAGCCTTTTTCTTTTATTTGGGATTTAGGAAAAGCTATTATGATAGGCGATATTTTAAGAAGCTTAAGATATAAGCTTATTTCTTATAAAAAAAATGAAGTTTCAAAGGATGAAATAGAAAATGTTATTGAAAAAATTATTACATCTTATGAAAAAACTTTATCTACAAATCCACAGCTTTTAAGCATATTTAAAACAGCCATTAAAACAAGAAAATATATAAAAAAAATTCCCTTAGATTTTAATAAAAAACTTCCAAAAGTTATGGTAATTGGAGAGTTTTGGGCAAGTACTACTGAAAGTTATGGAAATTATAAGGTTCATGAATATTTACTTGAAAATAATGTAGATGTAAAACCAGAATACATTACAAATTGGCTCACTTATCAATTTTTTATAAAAAGGAAAGAAAAAAAGATTAGAAATGAAGCTACTTTTAAATCCATACTTATTATGTTCCTTTTAGAACATGCCATTTATCTTATCTTTGAAACTTTAAGAAAAATATACTTTAGTATTCCAGATCCTCTTCAAAAACAAAGTGAGCTTTATAAACTCGCTCTTCCGTATTATGATCCTCTTGTGGTTGGAGGGGAAGGTCACTTAGAAGTTGCAAAACATATATGGGCCGCAAAACATGGTATTGATCTTGTTATATCTTTAAAACCTTTTGGATGTATGCCATCTACTCAAAGTGATGCAATAAACTATAAGGTAAGTAAAGATTATAAAACTTTGTTTTTATCTGTTGAAACTTCTGGAGATGGGGAAGTAAATGTAAAAAATAGAATAAGTATGAAACTTTTTGAAGCTAAAAAGAAATTTAAAGAAAAGCTCAAAGCATCTTAATATTTTTAAGATGATAAAATAATTTTTAATTTTTTACAACTTACAAGTTAAACAAATTAAATTTTCGTAAACTTACCTTTATCTTATTAGATTAAGTTAAGAGTTTTTACGGAGGTTAAATCTTGGTAAAAGTTGGTTTAATTGGAGCCGGAACCGTTGGAAGTGGAGTTATAGATATATATTTGAAAAATAAAGATTTAATAAAAGAAAAATTGGGAACAGATATAAAACTTTCTATAGTTTGTGATAGAAATTTAAAAAAAATAGAATATTTAAAAAACTATAAAATAGATATTACAGATAACTTTAAAGATGTTATAAACAAAGATGTAGATATAGTTGTAGAGTTAATTGGAGGAATTACTGTAGCTAAAGAGGTTATTATCTCCGCTTTAGAGAAAAGAAAACATGTGGTTACTGCAAATAAATATCTTTTAGCGGAATTTGGAGAAGAAATTTTTTCTTTAGCAAGAGAAAAAAATGCTTATGTCGGATTTGAAGCAAGTGTAGGAGGAGGAATTCCTATTATAAAAACTTTAAGACAAGGTCTTATTGCAAATAATATCTTAAATATAGAAGGGATTTTAAATGGAACAGTTAATTTTATTCTTACAAAAATGGAAGAAAATAAAACTTTTGAGGAAGCTTTAAAAATTGCTCAAGAACTTGGATATGCAGAAAAAGAACCAGATTTTGATATAAATGGAATAGATTCGGCACATAAAATAATTATTCTTACAGCCTTAGCTTATGGTAAATGGGTAAAAATGGAAGATATTTTAGTTTCTGGTATAAGAGACATACTACCTCTAGATATTCAAATTGCAGAAGAACTTGGATATAAAATTAAACTTATTGCAGAAAGTCGTATAGAAGATGGTAAACTTGGAGTTAGAGTATGCCCCACCATGATCCCAAAAAATAATATTTTATCTTCAGTTTCAGATGCTTATAATGCTATTTTAGTGGAAGGAGATTTTGTAGGACCTACTCTTTATTACGGGCTTGGAGCTGGAAAAAATCCAACCGCTTCTGCAGTTTGGAGTGATATTTGTTATATAGCTCAAAAACTTTCATCTGGAGCAGGAAAGCTATGTGAGTTTAACAATTTTAAAAATAATATTCCTATAAAACATAAATATGATTTTGAAAGTGAGTTTTATATAAGGATACTAGCCGAAGATAAGGTTGGGGTTCTTTATAAAATATCTAAAGTCTTTGCAGAATATGATATATCTATAAAAATGGTCTTTCAAAAGGATATAAAAATGGAAGAAAATTCAGTTCCTATTTTAATATTTACTCATAAAGCTAATTATCAAAATATTATTCAAGCAGCTCAGGAAATAAGTAATTTTGATTTTGTAAAAAGAAAAGTATTTATTTGTCCAGTTGAATAAAAATAAAATGTAAAAGAGGGTGTTTTATGGATGAAAAAGTGAAAGAGAATTTAAATAAACTGCGACAGGAAATAGATAAAATAGATAAAGAAATTATTAATCTTTTGAAAAAACGAGCAAATATAGCAAAAAAAATTGGAGAAATAAAAAAAAGGTTTAATTTACCTACTTTCGTACCGGAAAGAGAATATCAAATCTATAAAAAAATAGAATCTATAGATACTTCTCCATTATCACCTTTAGCTGTAAAAAGTATATTTAGAGAAATTATATCTGCTTGTCGATCAGTAGAGGAACCCTTAAAAGTAGGTTTTTTAGGTCCTAAAGGAACATTTTCTGAACTTGCTGTAAATAAATACTTTGGATCAAGTGTAGAGAAAGTTCCTTTATCTACTATAAAAGAAGTTTTTGAAGAAGTAGAAAAAGATCGAGTTAATTATGGGGTAGTTCCTATTGAAAATTCCATAGAAGGTATAGTTAGTTTTACAGCAGATAGTTTTTTAGAATCTAATTTAAAAATATGTGGGGAAATATATATTCCAATTGCTTTGCATCTTTTAACAAAAGAGGATAATTTAAAAAATATAAAAAAAGTTTACTCTCATCGTCACGCTTTGGCTCAATGTAAAAAGTTTCTTTTAGAAAATCTTCCGCATGCAGAAATTATAGAGGTAGATAGTACAGCAAAGGCCGCAGAGTTAGCTTCAAAAGAAAAAAACTCGGCGGCTATAGCAAGTGAAATAGCAGCTTTAGAATATGATTTAAATATCTTAGAAAAAAATATTCAGGAGGTTTCTTTAAATTACACACGGTTTTTAATTCTAAGTAAAAAGGATACAGAAACTCCAACCGGAAATGATAAAACCAGTATTATTTTTTCAGTAAAACATACTCCCGGAGCTTTATTTAAGGCTTTAAGACCTTTTGCTTTGTACGATATAAATTTAACAAAGGTGGAATCAAGACCTATAAAAAATAAACCTTTTAAATATATATTCTTTTGCGATTTTGAAGGGCATAGAAAGGAAAAAAGAATTCAAAAACTTTTAGAAGAGCTAAAAGAAGAGGTCAGCTATTTACATATTTTGGGAAGTTATCCAAAAGGAGATATGATTCTGGAGGAGGAAAATGCCTGAAAACTTTGTGGTAGTTATACCAGCAAGATTAAATTCTACAAGACTACCCAATAAGCCTTTATATAAAATAAAAAATAAACCTTTGATAATTTGGACTATAGAAAGTTTACTTGAATTTTTACCAGAAAATAAAATAATTGTAGCCTGTGACTCTGAGGAAATAAAAAAAGTTATTTTAGAGTATTATCCTCAAATAAGGGTTATGCTTACCCCCGACACTATAAAAAGTGGAACTGAAAGAGTTGCTTTTGTTGCAGTAGATTTAGAAGACGAGAATATTGATTTTATAATTAATGTTCAATGTGATGAACCCTTAATAAAAGAAAAACATATCTTTGCCCTTCTTGAAGAATTAAAAAAAGGAGAAAGTTTTGTTACTCTTGGAACTAAATTTAAAAGTGCAGAGGAAATATTTAATCCTAATAATGTTAAAATTGTTTTAGATAAAAACTTTTATGCACTTTATTTCTCAAGAAGCTTTATACCTTTTGCAAGAGATATTATTTCATATGATCTTCAAAGTATTCAGGACAAACTTTTTATAAATTACTCTTTAGATATAACTAAACTTGATTTGGAAAAATTTATTAAACATGTTGGTATTTATGGTTATGAAATAGAAAAGCTTATAGAATTTTCAGAATGGGAAGAAGGAAATTTAGAGAAAATAGAGAAATTGGAACAACTTAGAATTTTGGAAAATGGAGAAAAAATAAAAGTTAGAGTTTTTAACGATACTTTTATAGGTATAGATACTGAGGAAGATGTAAAAAAATTTGAAGCATATTTAAATTATTAAAAAGGAGGAAGTAATGGCTAAATTTAATATAGAAAAAGTAGCTTACTTATCAAGAATTGCAATTAGTGAAGAAGAAAAAAAAGAACTTGAACCTCAACTTGAAAAAATTTTAGAATTTGTAGAATCTTTAAATGAGCTAGATACTTCTAATATAGACCCAAAATTTAATGTTGTAGAAATGTTTGCACGTTTAAGAGAAGATATTCCTCATTTAAGCCTACCGAGAGAGAAAGCTTTGGAAAATGCTCCTGAAACAGATGGCAAATATTTTATTGTTCCAAAAATAGTAAAAAAATAAAAAGTCCCCCTTGTTTTGGGGGACTACAAATTACCACCAACCTCTACCGAAACCTCTTCCTCTTCCAAAGCCTTGCCCGCGTCCCCATCCACGGCCACAACCTCTTCCTTGACCACGACCGAATCCGCGTCCAAAACCTCTACACCAGCCCCAAAATCTTCCAAACCAGTTTCCAAATCCTCTCATTTCTTCCACCTCCTCAGAAGCTTTTTCAGGAATATCCACAGGAGCTCCAATATCAACTCTAACTATATTTGGAGAACCACATTTTTCACATTTTATAGACCATTTTGGAATTCCAAAAGGAACTTCAAATTCATGTCCACAATCCAAACATTTAAATTTTCTTGTAGGTACTTTCATTGTTAGAACCTCCTAACATTTAAATCTAATTAAAATATAATTAGGATATCCTAACTTGTCAAGAGTAAAAGAAAAATTGTTAAAGTTTTTTTACGAAAATTAGAAAGGAAGGATTATATTTTAAGATTAAACAGAGGTTAAATAGATTAAATGGAAGGTATAGTTCAAAATATTTTCACATAAAGATAGATATATAAAGGGGGCAAAATAGGCCCCCTATATTTAATGCTCTTGTTTTTTCATTGGAACTACATCTAAAGCAATATCCGCTTCGATGTCTTTATAAATATGAATTTTAACTTTATAAGAACCTACTTCTTTTATTGGTTTTTCTAATTTAATTTGTCCTTTATCAATATCTTCAAATCCAAGTTTATGTAAAGCTTTTTCTATATCTGCTTTAGTTACAGAACCATATAACTTTCCTTCTTCGGCAACTTCATGCTCAAGAGTAATTTGAACTTTACCAAGTTCTTCAGCAAGTTTTTTATATTTTTCAAGTTCTCTTTTTGCTTTTTCTTGTAAGCTTTTAAGCATATTTTTTACTTTTCTAATATTTTCTTCAGTGGCAGGTAAAGCTATTCCTTTTGGAATTAAATAATTTCTTGCATATCCAGGTTTTACATTTACTATTTCTCCAACTTCTCCTAAATGTTCCATATTTTTAAGTAAAATTACTTTCATTTTCTTTCTCCTCCTCTCAATATTTTTTTGTGTAATTCAAATAAATTGTTGAAAAAACCTACAAAAAAGAATAAATAAGGGAAAACTGCTAAGATAAGAACAAAAGCAATTTTTAAGAAGAAAGATTTTGATCTCTTAACAAAAATTAAAGAAAAATTTATACCTTCTAAAATTAAAAAAGAAACGCAAATTAAAAATATATTAGTAATAAAAGCATGAATTAGTTTATGGAATTTAAAGATATAAACTAATATAAAGATAACAATAGTTAATAAAGATAATTTTCGAGAATAAAAAAAGTTTTCAAAAATAGAATCATCCTTTTTTATATATACCCATGCTAAATAGTAAACTATATATGTTACTAAATTAGAAACTAAAAATAAAAATCCAGGTAAATACCAACCAAAAGTTTTTACAAGGAGAGTATATGTTTTATCTGCACTAAATTTTATTTCTACTAGAGCTAATATAGTTAAGATTAAAGAAATAAATGGAATACCTATTTTTGGATGGATATCTTTTTTTACAAAATCTGCTGTAAAACTACCCAAAAATGCCATTTCAAGCAAGTTAATTGCTGCTTCAGTTGAGAAGTTAAATAAAACTATACTTGTTAAAAGTGCAATGATTAAGCTAAAGGTTAAGGAAAGGCGGATTGTTGCTATTATATAAATAAAAATAGTAATTAGGTAAATTAAAATTATTACAAAAAAATTTTTGTTGTTAAGTTTATCTAAAGATAAAGTAAGGGCCCCGCTAAGAAAGGCGGTAGCCCCAATTATAAAAATTTTATTTTCCTTTAGATTTTTACTATTCAATTATTTTTTCTCCTCACCAAAAAATTCTTTGGCATCTAAAATTACAAATGGTAAAAGAGCCATATGTCTTGCTCTTTTTATTGCCTGGGCAAGTCTTCTTTGATGCCAAGCACATACTCCAGAAGTTCTTTTTGGAATAATTTTTCCCCTTTCAGAAATAAATTTCTTTAAAAGTTCCACGTCTTTATAATCTATGTAATCTATATTATTTTTGCAAAAATAACAAACCTTTTTTCTTCTAACAGGTCTTCTAATAACTCTTCTTTGTTGAGTTTGCTGAGCTTGTTGAGTTTGAGATTGTTGTTCATTTTGAACATTGCTTTGAGCTTCTTGAGTATTTTGAGTATTTTCATTATTTACATTATTATTTAAATTCTCAGACATAATTTCACCTCCCTTAAAATTCTACATTTTCGTCTAAGTCTTCAAGTTCAATATCTTCAATTTGAGATTTTTCAGATGTATCTGTTAGTCCTTCAGAAGAAGTAGAGTTTTTCTCTTTTGAAGAAATAACTTGAAGTTTTTCGCAAACAACTTCCACCTTGTAATACCCTTTTTCAGTTTTGAAACTTCTTAATCTACCTTCTACAAAAACACTTGTTCCTTTTGTAAGTTTTTCAATTACTCTTTCCGCTTGATTTCCCCAAATAACAACATCTACAAAAGTGCTTTCTTCCTGAAAATCATTTTCATCTTTTCTTTTATAGTATCTACTTGTTACCAAAGAGAACCTCGTATAAGGAGATCCACTTTTTGTATAAGATAATTCTACGTCTCTTACAACTCTACCTATTAAAAATACTTTATTTAAGTTAATTTGAGCCATGATTAACCTTCCTACAACTTTAAATTATGCTTTTTGTTCTTCTTTCTTTTTCATTTTTTCTTTTAATTTATCTTTTTGAAATTTATATTTTTGTTTAAATACCAAAAATCTTATTACATTTTCATTAATTCTAAAGTAATTTTCCATATTTTTTACAAAATCTCTATTATTGGTGTAAACATACGTAAAAACATAATATCCCATATCATATTTTTTATCTATTTTATAAGCTAACTTTCTTTTTCCCCATTTATCAATATCTATAATTTTTCCACCATATCTTTCTATTCTTTCATTTATTTTTTTTATTTCCTCTTCTACTTCATTTTGGGATAAAGAAGGTTTTAAAATATATGCAACTTCATAAAAGTATTCTCTCATTTTTTACCTCCCCAGTTTCCATAATTTCAATAATTTTTTGAGCTACTTTTTCCACAATTTGATTTACTTTCTCTTCTTCTTTAGAAGAGAAAGGAGACAAAACAAAATTGACAACTTCCTCTTTTTTTGCTGGTCTTCCAATTCCGAGTCTAATTCTCCAATAATCATTTCCTACTTCTTTAGATATGGAATCTAAGCCATGATGACCTGCATTTGAACCACCTTTTTTTATCCTTATATCCCCAAGCTTTAGATCCAAGTCATCATGAAGAACAATTACATTGTCAAGAGGTATATGTAAATTTTTTACAGCCTCTTTTACGCTCTCCCCAGAATTATTCATATAAGTTAAGGGTTTTAAAAAATAGAAATTTTTATATTTTGCTAAAAGTCCTTTAAACTTAGGTTCAAAATTTAAATTGAGCTTTTTAGCAAGATGATCTAAAACCATAAATCCAAAATTATGTCTTGTTTTTTCGTACTCTTTCCCAGGATTTCCAAGACCTACAATTAAAAATGCCATATTTTACCCAACTATTCAGTTTACTCTTGAGTTTCAGTAGCTTCTTCTTCGCTTGTTTCCTCTTCAGAAACTGTTTCTTCTGGTTCAGAAATAACAACTACAGTTTCATCAGGTGGATTTAAAATTTGAACTCCTTCTGGAACAGGAATATCTTTAACGTGAAGAACATCCCCTAATCCAAGATTAGAAATATCAACCACAATTTTCTCAGGAATTCTATCTGGAAGACATTTAATATCAAGCTCTCTCATAAGAATTTCAAGAGTACCACCTTCTTTTACTCCTTTTGGTTCACCTACAAATTCAAGTTCTACAACAGTTTCAATAGGTTCATCCATTTTTACTTCTTGAAAATCTACATGAACAGGATTAGTTCCAAGATAATCATATTGAACGTCTTTTAAAATTACCATTCTTTTATCTTTGCCTTCATCAATGGAAAGTTCAATAAGACCATGGTAATGAAGTAAATCTTTTAAAATTTTTTGAGAAATAGCTATAGGAGTGGTTTCTGGTCTTCCTCCGCCATATATTATGGCTGGAAGAAGGCCCTCCCTCCTTAGCTTTTTAGCAATTTGTTTTCCGGTACCTCTACTTTTAGCTTCAAGTTTAATAATTTCTGCCATAAGATAACCTCCTAAATTTTTATTAATTTAATTATTAAAAATGGGGGAGAGCTTTTGAGTATGGTATTATATCAAAACTTTCTAGGAGAAAAATTTTTAATAATATTTTGGAAAATTTATGGAAAAAATAAATCTTATAGGATCATTAAAAGAAAAAAGTTACCTTGCCCTTGAAGGGCAAGGTAAAAACTTACATGGTTAAGTCCAAGATTCTTCCTGCTCTTGCAATATCTTCACTTGAAGGTTGTCTACAACCTTCGTCAGTTTCTTTTATAATTCTTGCTAATATATATAAAAGGGTTCCAACAATTTCAGGAAGTTTCTTTTCAAGTTCAGCTTCTAAAGGATATTTTAAAGGTGGTTTGGAAGCTAAAAATTCTAAAATAGGTTCTATATCTATTTCTTGTTCTAAAGCTCTAAATTTATGAATAGACTCTAAAAATCCTTTTGTGAGCGGAACATCACATTCCCAGATAACATCTCTACCGTTATAAGATGCGTTTCTTTCACCAATAAGAAGAAGATCATAAAGTTTTTTTTCTACGATGTCTGTAATTTCTTTTGCTTTATTTTTGTCTAAATCTAAGCCTGCAGCTTTTCTAAATAAACTTTCAAGTTGTCCAAAACCTACAATAGCCATGTAAAATACCTCCATTTTTTTATTCTATTTTTTATTTTATAATAACAAATTTAACTTAATTAACTTTTTCTGTAAGTTTAAATATAGCAAAGAGCTCATAAATTTCAAGATAAGCTTTATCTTTAAATTTTTTTTAAAGAAATTAAAATTATGTAAATATAAGAAAATAAATTTTAATTTTACAAGGGTGCTAATTTGGAAAATATTTATCTTCAAAATGCTATTTTTGATATTCTAAAACTGATTATTTTTTATTTAAAGAAAAGTATTTTTGCTATCTTTATTTTATTTTTTGTATCTTATTACCTTTTGAAAAAATTAAAAATAAGATTTGTAAAGGAACTTCCAGAAATTACAATCAAAGCTTATCTTCAACTTATTTTTATAAGTTTAGTTCTTCTTTTTTTATTAAAAATAGAATTTAAGTATGCTTTTTTACTAGTTGCAGCTCTTATAACTTATAATGCTGCAAAGATAAATTTAAGTAGATTTCCAATTGAAGATAAAAAAGAAAAAAGGAAGTTTTTAAAATTTATTTGGATTTCATATTTTTTAATAAGTTTGTTTGGAATTTTAGTTTTATTTACCACAGACTTATTTAGTTTTTCCCCAGAAGTTATAATACCTTTAATAGGTATTAGTGTTGCAGGAGCAATGCGAGGAGTAAATTTACTTATTTCAAGTTTATTTAATAAAGTAAAAGAAAATAAAGATATTTTAGAAAGTGTTTTTGCCTTAGGTGGTTCCCAAAAAGATGCTTTAGAACTTTTAAAAGAGGAGGTTTTGTACTACTCTACCTTAAATACCAGAGATATGCTCAAAGCTGCTGGCATTGTTCATATTCCAGGTGTTATGGTAGGACTTTTACTTGCAGGAACTCCTCCTATAAAAGCTGCAACTATTCAATTTTTAGTTTTAAATTTGATATTATTTAATGTTGTAGTAAGCAGTTTTTTTGCTTTTAAATACTTTTCAAATTATTTCCCTTATCCTAAATTTTTTTTAGATAAAGAAAATAAAGAAAAAAAAGGAGGATAACTTGGAATTAAATTTTGATAAGTATTCGGCACGAGAAATTCTGGATATATATATAAAAGAAGGAGATCGTCTACCTTTACCTCAAGCCGAGTACCTTTTAAAACGGGCTATTGAAAAAGATCCCTTTTATGAAGAGCCTTACATTCATTTATCTAAGGTTTATCGCAAACTTAAAAAATTTGATAAGGCGAAAGAAATTTTAAATATTTTAAAAATGTTAAATCCCTATAGATCTTATTCTTATATTCATTTAGCTAAGTTATATGCCGAAGAAGGAGACATTGAAAAAGCTATAGATATTCTTAAGGAAGGTATTAAAAAATTTGAAGAAGTTAACTTATCCCAAGATATTATTTTAGATCTTTATATTTTAGCTATTAAATATTCCATATATAACTGGATGGATGAGGATGCTAGCAAGCTTATAGAGGAACTTTACATAAAGTATAAAGATAGTATAGAAGCTTTATTAAGGGTTCTCCCATATATGGAAGAACTTGGATTATATGAACTTATATATGAATGGGTAAATTATCTTGAACAAAAATACTCTTTAAGAGAAATTCCATTAAATATTTTAGAATCTTATGCAAATGCTTGCTTTGAAACAGAAAATGACAAAAAAGCTCTTGAGGTTTATGAATATTTAAAAGATTATTTAGAATATCCTTTAAAAAAATTTGAAACGGAAACGACCTTAAAATTAAGATTTGACTATGCCACTCTATTTTTAGATTTAAAGGAATATAAAAAAGTAGAAAAATTAATGAAGGCCGTTTTAGACTTAAATGGTTTTGGTGATCATGCCCTTGCAGCTTTAGAGCTTTTAAAGGAGATTTATGTTAATAATGGAAAAATTTTAAAGTTTTTAAAAATTTTAGAAGATAAGGTTTTTGGAAAGTACAATTTAAATTCTTACTATATTGAAATGATTTTAGATATTTTAAAAAAGGCATATAAAGAAGGATTTATAAAGGAAGCTTTAAAGGGTTTTGGAGGACTTTTAGCAAGTGTATATTCTTATGAAAATAAAAAACTTATTGAGGCACAAATAGATACTCTTTTTTCAAAAGAAGAAAAATATCTAATAGAACTTTATAAGCTTCATTTTGAAGGAAATATTATTGTAGAGGATTAATGCGGGAGGTTTTATGTTTATTCCTTTTTTTATATTTATAGCATCTATTGCAATAATTATTTTTAATATAAATAGAGCCATAAAAAATAGAGCTTATTTAGATAGTATATTAAATTTTTCTTTGTTACTTCTTGGTTATGCAAGTTTTGTCTTACTAAGTAATCTTGCTTTTAAATATAAAATAAAATTTATTTTACCCTATACCCCAGGTATAGCCTTTTTATTTTCATCTATTTTATTATTTCTTATTCTTCTTCCATTTTTAAAAAATATAAAGCTCTATTTTCGTTTTAAATTTAAATTATTTTTTACAATTTCAGTAATATCCATTTTTTTTGGTTTTTTAATAAAATTTTATATACTTATCAATTTTGGAACAATTTTACTTTCTTATGTTCTTTTCTGGTTTTTATTAAAAACATTTAAAAATTTTCAAAAAAATGCTGGAATTTGAGAAAAAATTTTTTCCAAAAATAATATGTGGAATTGATGAGGTTGGTAGAGGACCTTTGGCAGGTCCCGTAGTTATAGCTGGAGTTATTTTAAAAGAACCTCTAAAACTTTTTATAGAAAAGGATTCAAAAAAACTTTCTACAAAAAAGCGTCTTTTTTTCTTTAAAGAAATAAAAAAACGTTCATTTAAATTTTTAATAAAAATTTTAGACAATGAAGATATAGATAAATTAAATATCTATCAAGCAACTTTAAAAGGGGCAAATTATATACATGAAACTTTAAAGCCAGATATTTCTTTAACAGATGCTTTAAAGTTAAAACAAAAAAATCATATTTCTATAGTTAAAGGTGATGAAAAAAGCCAATCTATTGCGGCTGCTAGTATCTTAGCTAAAGTTACAAGAGATTTTATTATGGATCTAATAGATAAATTTTTTCCAGAATATTTTTTCAAAAAGCACAAAGGCTATCCTACAAAACTTCATAAAGAAGCTATAAAATTAAACGGGATAACACCTTTTCATCGAAAAAGTTTTTCTAATATATCTTCTTTTTCCCTAAATACAAAAAATATCCATACATTTTTCTTTTTAAAAAAAGAAAATAGAGAAAAACTCTATAGATATGCTTTAGGTATTCTTTTAAAGAATTTTTAAATCAAATTAAAATAAGTTAAAAGTCTATCAAATCAAAACTTAATGGAGTTCCTTTTTTTATATCTTTTTTTGCCTTTTTACCTAAAATTAAAGGTAAATATTTTGGAGGAAGACCATAATTTGGACGAATAGATTTTACGTTTTCTAAAGTAAAAGTTTCCCCTTTTTTCATATCCTTTACCACAAAAAGAGAACGAGCAAATTTTCTTGCCTGTTTTTGTCTTTCTGTAAGTTCATAAGTTACTTTTCCTAAAGCTTTTTCCACATTTCTAACAGCTTTTACCATTTCTTTAAATTCATCTGGAGTTAAAGAAAATTCTTTATCTGGAGAGTCAATATCTTTAGATAGTATAAAGTGTTTTTCAATAAGCTTTGCTCCTAAAGTGACAGCTGCCACTGGAACTTCAATTCCTTTAGAATGATCCGAAAGACCTACTATACAATCAAAAGTCTCTTTCATATTTTTTAAAGTCAAAAGATTTATATCTTCATAGTTGGTAGGATAATCTGAAACGCATTTTAATAAAATAATATCATGATTTTCTTTCCTTTTACAAGCTTCTAAAGCCTCTTCAATATCTTTTAAAGTAGCAATACCTGTAGAAATAATTACTGGTTTTTTCTTTTCAGCTGCATATTCTATTAAAGGAATATCCGTTATTTCGAAAGATGCTATTTTATAAGCCGGACAATTTAATTTTTCTAAAAAATCTATGGCAGAAAAATCAAAGGGAGAAGAAAACCAAATTAAATTAAGTTTTTTTGCAAGTTCCTTTAGCTCATAATGCCATTCCCACGGCATATAAGCTTTTTTATAAAGTTCGTAAAAAGTTTGTCCATCCCATAATTTACTTCCTTTTATTAAAAAATATTCATTTTTACAATTTAAAGTTATAGTATCTGGAGTATAAGTTTGAAATTTAACTGCATCAGCTCCAGATTCCTTTATAGCATATAAAGTTTCTTTGGCTAAAGATAAATCTTGATTATGATTTGCAGAAAGCTCCGCTACTATAAAACAAGGATGATTTTCACCAACATATTTATTTTCTATTTTTATTTCTTTTTTAAACATTTTTAACCTCTTTTAGTTTGATTTTTTATTTTCATTATCGTTAATTTTATAATTTTTGAAATTTTCTATTTCCACTTTTAGATTGTTTCTAAACCAAACATCTTGTTGAGGAAATGGTATTTCAATTCCAGCTTCTTTTAGTTTATACCATGCTTTAAAATAAAAATTACTTACTACATTTCTAACACGTAAATTTTTTCTTATATCTATCCAGAAAATTGCTTTAAAAATTAAAGCACTATCTCCAATTTCCTCAAAACGTACACAAATAGGAAAATCTTTTTCTACAAAAGGTAAATTTAGAATTACATCTTCTAAAACTTGTTTAACTTTCATCGGATCGGAAGAATAGGAAACACTTACGGGAATTTTCAATCTAACATAGGGATCTTTATAAGAAAAGTTCACTATAGGAGAATTTATAAAAGATGAATTTGGAATTGAAATTTCTACTCCATCATTTGTTCTTATGATTGTGGAAAGAATACCTATATCTTCTACTTTTCCAAAAACACTGTTAACTTTAGTTCCAAGAGTACTAACGGAAACGGACGGAAGCTCCACAATATCACCAACTTTTAATTTTTTGCTAAAAAGTAAAATAAAACCACTAACATAATTATTCATAATTGTTTGTAGACCAAATCCTAACCCAACTCCTAAAGTTCCGGCAATTGGTAAAATAGCTTTCCAAGTGATTCCCAAACTTGATAATATAATCATTATGTTAAAAAGTACACCTAGATTAAATATAAGAGCCTCTGCGGATCCTCCTTCAACTTCTCTTCTTTCTTTAGGAAATAAAAGTTTTATTAGTTTCTTTGATATATTTAAAATATTAAAAAGAATAATACTTAAAAAAGTGGTTTTTATAAGACTGCTTACAGAAATTTCTATAAGATCACTTTTAAAAATATAAAGATTATCCAAACCTAATTTAGTTAAAATCAAGGAAAAATTAAAAAGTTTAAATGAGATAGTTAAAGTTAGCAATATATAGAGGGTAGATATAAAAATTTTAAGATGATACTCTATTGTTTCAATATCTTCTTTTGAAAGTTCATTTTTTAAATGTTCTTTTATTAATTTTATAACTTTTGAGTAAAGATATATGTAAAGAGTAGTTAGAAATATTATTAAAGAAATTCCAAGTAAAGTTTTGTAATTTAAATTTATGTGCTCAGTTTCCCATAAGATTAATATTAAAGGAGAAAATAAAATAATAAAAGTTTCATAAATTTTTCTTATTATATTTTGTTTAATGCTATCTTTTAAATTCCAAAGTAAGAATAATACCCCTAAAACTACAAAAAACTTTTTGATTTTTATTAAAGTAAAAAAAATATTTTTATTTTTTAGAAGTAAACCTAATATAGACAGCAAATAGGAAAAGGTAAAAAATATATACGGCAAGTAAACTTTCTTGTCTTTTCTTTTTTCAAATTCACTATAATGTTTTATATATTTAGTTGATTTTATTAAAAATATACCTGATAAAAATACAGATGTATCTACTAAAAATATTTTTAAAGTTTTATTAAAGCAAAACTTCGAGCTAAAAATTCCCAATAAAATAAATAAAATAGATATAAAGATAGAAAACAAAGTATCAAGAAAAATTTTATTTTCTACGTAAAACTTGGAAAATAGTACTTTTTTTATTTTATTTTTTAATAGAAGTATATTAAAAGTTATAAAAAAATAAGCTCCAAGTATTAAAAATTCCTTTGAAGAAAAAAAAGAGTTAAGCTTCAAGATTAACTTCAATCCTCCAACCTTTTATTTTGTCGGAAAAAGATTAAAGTATCTGTCCCACTCCTTTATAAGAGGAAGAGAAATACGTGCCTCTTTAATTTCTTCTTTATTAAGATTAATATAGGATATTTCTTCTTTTTCTGATAAAATTAAAAGAAGTTCACCTTTTGGAGAATACGCAAAGGAATTTCCCCAAAAATATATACCATCTTCAAAACCTACTCTATTTACGAAAATAAAGTAAGATCCAAGTAAAGTGGAAATTACTTTTCCTAAATTTAAATAAAAATTTTCAATGTCCTTTCTATAAGGTAAATCTGCTTGAACAATAATTATATCTGAATAAAGTAAATTTAAATAGCTTACTATATGCTTAGCTTCCTCAGAAAAAATGGGACCCAAATTAAAAGATAAAAATTCTGCTTTCTCTAAGGTATTTCCTTCTTTTAGAAAAATTTTTTCATTAAAAATATTAGATGGTAAAAAAACTTTTCTATGTTTAAAAAAAATCTTTTTATTAAATAAAAGTAAAGAAGATGAGAAATATTCAAAATTTTTTGACTCTTCTACAAATCCAAATAAAATTCCTATATCTTGGGAAAGTTCATATAAATCCAAAAGAAAGGAACTATCCTCTTTTAAAGCAACTTCATAAGTTAAATCTTTCAAATAACTACCTGTTAAAGATTTTTCTGGGAAAATAATTAAATCTGCTTCATTTGTTTTTGCGTCTAAAATAAATTCCTTATGTTTTTCTAAATTATAATTTAGATCCCCAAGCTTAGGATTAATCTGAGCCAAAGCTATTTTTATTTCACTCATAATAAAAACTCCTTTTTAATTTTCTATAAAAATCTCTTTTCCTCTTAAACTTGTTAAAATTTCATAGGGAATAGTTTCAAATATTTTACTCCAATAAAAAAGGTTGTGCCTTTCACTTAGTATTTCTACCTTTTCCCCAGATTTTATTTTATTATTTGGCAAAGATACAATTATTAGATTCATACAAACATTACCTCGAATATAAGCTTTTTTTCCACGAATAAGAAAATAAGCTTTGTTGGAGGCTTTTCTAAAAATACCTTCGTTATATCCTCCAAAAACTATTCCAAGATACTCTGTATTTTTTACTTTATAAGTTCCACAATAGGATACTTTTTGAAAAAATTGAGCCTCCTTGGTTTGTAAAAGATAAGAGTAAACTTCCATAGCTTGTCTTTTAAAAAAATATAAAAAAAGTCCAATACGGGCTGCATCTAAATGCTTTAATTTGTAAAGAGTCCCGTAGCTATTTTCAAGATGTAAAATTAAGTCTTTTTTCTTTTTTTTTAAGGGTAAGGTTAACTTTAAAAAAAGTTTATGTTGCTTTTTTGTAAATTCAAAGTTTGTATCTGCACAGGGCAAATGACTCAAAATGCCATCTAGAAGATCTATATTTCTTTCTAAAAAATTTTTTATTTTTAGAAACTCACGCGGATAAAATCCCAAGCGCGTCATTCCAGTATCTATTTTTATATGAAAAGGGATTTTATACTTTAATGCAAGTTTCAAATTTTCCAAATCGTAAATAGTTGGATATACATTTTTAGTAATTTTTATATCTTTTAAAAAGTTTTTTAAAGGTTCTATTAAAATTAAAATTTTTCTTTTTGTTAATCTTAAAATTTGCTTTGCTTCATCAAAATCCTTAACTGCATATCCTAAAAGTTTTTTATCTAAAACTTTATCTTGTTTTGCAATTTTTTCTAAAAAACTTACAACTTTTTCTAAATTATGACCATAAGCGTTACTTTTTACAACAGCAAAAAATTTTTTATTTTCAAGATAAGGATATAAAGTTTTTATATTTTCATATATTCTGTTTAAAAAAATAATTTTTTGCATCTTAAATTTTTATTTCTCGTCCTCCTCTTTATCAATTTCCTTTAAAAGATCTTTTGAAAATCTTACTACTTTATTCTTTCCTGTATTTTTTGCTTTATAAAGAGCAATATCCGCATACTTTACGCACTTCCAAAAATCTTCACTATCAGTTGGGAAGTGAGCTGCTCCAATAGAAACAGTTTTCTTTAAAACTCCTATTGGAGTAACAATATTTAATTTTTCTACATTTTTTCTGATTCTTTCAGCTACATCTACAAGTTTATCTGGTTCACAATTGTAAAGTAAAACTAAAAATTCCTCTCCCCCATATCTTATTACATAATCGTTTTTAGTTACGCTCTTCCTTATAGTTTCAGCAATAGATTTTAAAACAATATCCCCAATATCGTGTCCATAAGTATCATTTACTTTTTTAAAGTCATCAATATCTATAAGAAGAATACCAAGAGGTATATTATATTTCTTTAGAATTGGAATTTGACGTTCTACAAACTCATGCAAGAAAATTCTATTATAACAACCAGTTAAAGTATCTTTTACCATACGGTCATGAATTTTTTTCATTAAAAGTTTTGCTTCGATAATAGGTAAAGCTGCTCTTAAATAACTAACAAGTAAATTGATCTTTTTATCTAAGTGTCTTACATCCTCAGTTTTATCTGCTACAAGTTGAATTAAAGCAAAAAGTTTTCCAGATAAGAAAAGAGGAATACAAATATGATGGTACTTATCATAGCAACAAAAATATTTGCATAAATTTGGGAATTCTTTATAAGATATTATAATATTGCTTGTTTTTACAGCTCTACATTTTTCTGGCTCGTTATTTATAAGCTCATTACAAAATGGAACATCGTAACCTTTTAAAAATTTTAAAGTAAATTTTTTTGTATCCTCATCTACCATATAGAAAGCATACTTATCAAATCTAAATTTCTTTTCTATTAAATTTCGAATTCTATTTAGAACATCTTCTAAAGTTTCGTCATTTTCTATAGCCTTTCTAAATCTATCAAGCTCTCTTAAATTATTTAATAAAGTAATTAAAGAGTCTACAATAATAGTAAGCTTTAAAATTTCATCCTTTACTTTTTCATGAGATTTAGTATCAAGATACTTAGAGTACTCTTTCTTTACAATCTCAAATTTTTCAATAATATTACTAATAGGTTTAGTAACGATATAATAAAGTCCAACATTAGATATTAAAACTGCAAAGAAAAATAAAAGAATAATAGTAAGGTTTATATAACTAATTGTTTTATCTAAATCGTATAAAAGATTTGATATATCTTTTATAATTACGATTCTTCCTATTTCTTCACCATTAAAACTATAGAGAGGATATATATAAATAAATTTACTTTTATATATCTGAGATATTTTATTTAAATCTATGTTTGAAAGAAGTGTTAAATAAGCATTTGAATTAAAACCTATAATAACGTAATTGCCTACAATAGGATAGCTTTTTAAAATTTCCTCAGTTGGTACATATTCCCTTTTTATTAAAAATATAACATTTGCGTCTTTTATTATATTTTTTATATTTCCAAGACCTATACTAACTCCGACACTTCCAATTAATTTGCTATTATATACAAGTGGATATACAGCTGCTGCAGCTAAACCATTAGAGGTTACAATAAAACTTTTTATAAAACGATTATTCTTCTCTACATTTAGTATTAAATTTTTCATTTTTTGAAGATAACTTTCTGTAACCATATCTGGAGGAAGAACATTGAAAAATGGTTTAACTCCTTTCAAATAAAAGAAAATTTCGAAATCTTTAAAATTGGTATTTGTTTGAATTTCAGCTTCAAGCTCAGAATATTTCTTCTTAATATACTTTATATCTCTTTTTAAAAATGCATCTTTTAAATCCTTGTCTGTTGCAATGCTGGCAGCTAAACTAAAGCTAGTATCTAAAAGGGACTTTTCGTATCCAGATAAAAAACTATAATACTCAGTGTTTAAAATAGAAAGTTCTTTTTCCAATAAAATATTCCTTACTTTTGAAGTTATTCCAAAAGCAAATAAGAAAAATAATAAAAAGAAAATAAAAATTGTAAAAAATATCTTTCCTTTTAAGGTTCTAATTTTGAAAAAGGTATTTATCACTTTCTAAGTTCCTCCCGATTTTCGGGTAGTTTTAGTTTTGTATAAATTATTTAACTTATAATTCCAAGTTTTTTAAAAGTTTATCTACAATTTCGTTAAAAACTTTTGTAAATTCACTTTCGGGTGCGAAAACTATAGGAGGTTGTCCTTTATCCTCAAGTTCTACTACTTGGGGATCTATAGGAAGTTTTCCCAAAAGAGGAATTCCATATGTTTGAGAAAGTTTTTCTCCGCCACCACTTTTGAAAATATGATAAACACTTTTACATTTTGGACAAATAAAGTAGCTCATATTTTCTACAATACCTAAAACTGGAACATTTATCATTTGAGCAAATTTAACAGCCTTCTTTCCGTCTGCCAAAGCTACTTCTTGAGGAGTAATAACTACTACAAACCCATCCAAAGGCTTTAATAAATGAGATATAGATAAAACTTCATCTCCAGTTCCCGGAGGTAAATCTATAATTAGAAAATCTAAGTCTCCCCACTCTACATCTTTTATAAATTGTTCTAAAGCTTTATGTTTTAAAGGCCCTCTCCAAACTACCGGCGCATCCTCAGAGGGTAACATAGCTGCAATTGAAATAACTTTTAAATTTTCTAAATAAGGTGGAGTATAAGGGTATATTTTTTGTTTTTCAGGATCCGCAAGTAAAAGTACTTTTTCTTCTGGAGCAAGCATCTTTAAAACATTTGGGCCATGTAAATCTGCATCTAATAAGCCAACTTTATAACCTTTCTTAGCTAAAGCACAAGCTAAGTTTACAGCTACAGTAGATTTTCCTACTCCACCTTTTCCACTTAAAATAGCAATTTTTCTTCTAATATTGGAAGTATTATTTTCCTTTACTTTTAGCTCAGGTTTATATTCAAGATTTATCAAGGTAAGCCTCCTTAATTTAACTTTCGATATAATACTATAATTATATTCCTTATTACCTAAATATCAAATGCTTTGAACATTTTTAATATATTTTCTTACACTCTCAATTTTTTGTTTAAAACGATTTGATTTTCCTTTTCTAATATCAAATTTACATACTGCATATATTCTATTTGAATAAGGCTCTAAAGCCTTGTAACATTTATTAAGAAGATTTGTAGCTTCCTCAAAATTGTTAAATTCTATAATTGTTCCCATCGGAGTTAAAACATAAGGATAACCGCTATCTTTGATTACTTTTATAACTTCCGAAACATATTTAGATACACTTTCTCCTTTATCTGTAGGAAACATAGTAAGTTCTAATAAAACTGACATCACCCTCTCCTTTTAATTTAAATTTTTAGCTTTTTTAAAAGTAGCTTCAATTATTTTATAAATAATTGAGCGCAATTTTTCTTCTTCTAATACCCTTAATCCTTCTATGGTTGTTCCACCCGGAGATGTAACCTTATCCTTAAACTCCTCAGGGTGAATATTTTTTTCTTTCAGCATACTTGCTGTGGAAAAAACAGTATCTATTGCAAGACTTAAAGCTAAATTTCTTGGAATTCCTATATACACTCCACTATCTGCCAAAGCTTGAATAAAAACACTTACAAATGCTGGACCTGATCCGGAAATAGCTGTGATTGGATCTATTAACTTTTCATCTACTTCATATATATTCCCTACCTTTTCAAAATAATGTTTATATTCAAATTTTGCCTCAGGTGAAATATCAAAGTCATAAGCTGTTACAAGTATTCCCTTATTTATAGCTACCATTAAATTTGGCATAACTCTAATAATATTTGTAAAATCTGGTTTATTTAAAGCATTTTTTATTTCTCTTATAGGTACCCCTGCAGCTATAGAAATTAAAACTTGATTTTTCTTTAGCTCTTTTGAAATATTTTTTACAACATCTTTTATCTGATTTGGCTTTACAGCTAAAAGGATTATTTTTTGAGTTTTAGAAATTATTTTTGGATCATCGCAAACTTTTACCTTATATTTTTCCTGTAGGTACTTTCTTCTATTTTCATCAATATCGCATACAAAAATATCTTCTGGGGAAAGACCAGCTTTCAAAAAACCTTCTATAAAAGCTTCTCCCATATTCCCACCGCCGATAATACCTATCATTTTTTTACTCCTTCGTTTGATTTTGTGAAAATACTTTAAAAAATTTATACTTCATATTTTCATATACATTCTCGGATCTCACTAAAATTGGTTCAAAGCTTGTACAATTTAAAACTTTTAAAGTATTATTAACTATTTCCAAGCAAACTGTTCTATTTCCGCTTGAAACAAAATAATAAGTACCTTTTTTTACTAAAATAAAATTTTTTGTTTTTTCAAAATTTTGATAATTTAAAAAATAAGCATTATCAAAAATGAAATAGTATATTAAAAATTTTATTTTCGTTTTATCTTCATCTAAGTTAAAAGAAAACAGAATTTTATTTTTTGTTTCGTTTGTTAGAAAGACTCCAGTAAAAACTTTACTATTTAATATACCATAGATAGTAATATTATTTTGCTTATATATAAATGCTTTATAATTGCTATTTGAGTATACATCTTCTAATCTTTTAAAATCATCTATAATATTTTGAATATAACCCTTAAAATAATAAAAATTTTTAGTAACATTTAAAACAAAATTTTGATAAATTTGAGTTAAATTTTCTAAAATCTTTTCTCTTTTTTTTCTTTCTGATATTAAATATTTTGAAATAAATAAATTTTGAAATTTATATCTAAGTACAAATAAAGAAAAACAAACTAGTACTATAGGAAATAAAATATATAAATTTTTTCTGGTCATTTTACTATTTATGTTTACCCTACATTTTTAATTTTTTCTACTATTTTTTCAAGTTGATTTATTCTTGAACCTTTAAAAGCAATTATTAAGTTTTCCTTTGAAGAATTTTTTATAAATTTTAAAATATCTAAAAAAAGTGCTTCGTGAGAAGAGTAAAAAGTATCTTTCAAAAAATCTATATTAAATAAAAATACTTTTGAAAAACTTTTAAGTTTATTATAAATATATTCATGCTCTTTTTTCTCATCGTTTCCAAGTTCTGCCATTTTTCCAAATATACAAAGAACTTCAGCATCATAAATATTTTTTAATTTTTTTAAAATACCTATGAGATTTTCAAAAGAGGTAGGATTAGCATTATAACTATCATCTATTATAAGTACGTTTTTATTATAGATATTTAAAGAAAATATATTGAGCCTATGGGAAGGTAATTGAAAATCTCTTATATCTTCTAAAATTTTTAAGTCTAAATTAAGTAGGTATAAAAGATAAGCTCCTATTATTAAACTTGTTAAAAAACCATCTCCTAAAATTTTATGTCTAACCTTTATAATTTTATTAAATACCTTTATAGTAGTTTCTCTTTCAAAAGAAGAATTTAAGTATCTATCTTCCAAAACGCTTTCTTTTTCATCAAAAAAATAAATATTATTTTTCTTTATTAAATTATTCTTAAGATAGTTTTTTAAAAATTTTGGCAATATGGCAAAATCAAAATTATTATCTTTTATTATTTCTAGTTTTGCTTGAATTACTCCCTCTAAATTTTTAAAATTTTCCAAGTGAGCTTTTCCTATTTTTGTAATTATTCTTATTTGAGGTTTTAAAAATTTTACTAGGCTTTCTATTTCTCCAAAATGATTAGTACCAAGTTCCTGAACATAATATTTAGAAGATAAATTTAAATTAGAAAGGGTATATAAAAGCCCTAAAAAATTATTGTAACTTTTTATATTTTTATAAGTTTTTTCAAATTTTGAAAGAAGATAAAATAGAAATTCCTTTGTTGTTGTTTTTCCTACACTTCCAGTTAAAGCAATTTTTTTTCCTTTATATAACTTTTTTTTATAATTTGCAAAATTTTTGAAAAATCTAAAATTATCTTTTGTATAAATAATTTTTGTAAAAGTTTCTAAGTGTGAAAAACCATACAAATTTTTTTTTCTCTTTTCAAGAATAAAAACCTTTGCTCCTTTCTTTAATGCATTATCAATAAATTTATGTCCATCTCTTTTTCCTTTTAAAGCTATAAAAGCGCTTCCTTTTTTTACTTCTTTACTATTAAATTCTAAAGTATGCTTTTTTAAATAATTTTTTAAAAAATTAAATTCTCTTTTCAAATTCTTTCTCCAAAATTTAAAAGGAATTTATAAATTCTATTTCTGGTAAAAGCTTTTTAACCCTTTCTTGTATCTCAGGAATAGTTAAATAAGGTTTATTTAGATCACTTCTATATATGAAACCCTCTTTAACTTTTTGTAAATTTTCATATTTTTTAAATCTTTCCTTATTTATATACTCATTATAAGGTAGAATTATATATTTATCTTTATTTTCTAAAGTATATCTACTTTCTTCCTCATTTATTAAAGTTTCATGCAATTTTTCCCCAGGTCTTATTCCTACTTCCTTTAAAGTTACATCCTTTTTTTCAAACATTTCTATGAGAGCTTTAGCTAAATCTACTATACGGCAGGAAGGTATTTTTGGTATAAAAATTTCTCCACCCTCAGCTTCCTTTATTGCATGTAAAACTAACTTTATTCCTTCTTCCAAAGATATCCAAAATCTAGTCATTCTTTTATCTGTTATTGGGAGTTCTTTTACTCCTTGCTTAAGCAAAGATATGAAAAATGGAATTACACTTCCTCTGCTTCCTATAACATTTCCATATCTTACTACACTAAATTTTGTCTCCTTTTCCCCTACATATACATTTCCAGATATAAATATTTTTTCCATAACAAGTTTTGTTGCTCCATATAAGTTTATAGGGGAAACTGCCTTATCCGTAGATAAAGCTACTACCTTTTTAACTCCCTTATCTATAGCAGCTTCCACTATATTTTGAGCTCCTATTATATTTGTCTTTACAGCTTCAAAAGGATTATATTCACAAATTGGAACATGTTTCAAAGCTGCAGCGTGAACTACTATATCTACTCCTTCAAAAGCTCTATATAATCTATCTTTATCTCTTATATCCCCTAAAAAATAACGGATAGGATATTTGCCTTGTGGAAAAATTTTACTCATTTGGTAATGTTTATATTCATCCCTTGAAAATATTATTATCTTTTTTACCTTGTAATTTTTAAAAATATATTCACAAAATTTTTTTCCAAAACTTCCAGTTCCACCGGTTATTAATATTGTTTTTCCATTTAAATCCATATTTTCCTCCAAATTTATAGATATTTTTTTATTTTTTCAAAGAAGCTTTTGTTAAATAAAGCTAAAAAAGGAGGATTTTTAATATTTTTTTTATTATAAGTAAGAACTTTTCCATCTAAAGTTAAAACTTCTCCTCCCGCTCCTTCCAAAACTGCTTGAGCTGCAGCCGTATCCCACTCCATTGTAGGAGAAAATCTTGGATAAAGATGAGCTTTTCCTTCAGCTACTAAGCAAAACTTTAAAGAGCTTCCAATTTTTTCTAGTTGAATTTCAAAATCCTTTTTTAATTTTTTTATAAAATTTAATGTATTTTCATCTAAATGAGATCTACTTGTACAAACTTTTAAAAGATAAGAATGCTGAGTAGGAAAGGTTTTTATATTTTTTATAACCTTTCCTTCTTTAGCTTCATAAAATATTTGCCTAAAGTTTTTAAAAGAATTTAATTTTTGAAAAGGGAAAATATCGTAAACGTTTTCTATTTTATAAGCTCCTATATTTTTTCCTCCAAAATACAAAACATTTAGTGCAGGGGCCAAAACGACCCCAAAATTTAAGTTTTTATCTTTAAAAAATGCTATATTTACTGTAAATTCATCACTCTTTTTTATAAACTCTTTTGTTCCATCAAGAGGATCTATAATAAAAAAAGCGTTAAAACTTAATCTTTTTTCATTTAAATCATCATTAAAATCCTCTTCACTTACAAAAGGAATTTTAAAAATTTTTAAAATATCTTTTATTATTTTATTTGCAAGTTTATCTGCTAAAGTTACAGGAGTTTTATCTTCCTTATAATCTATATTTAAATTATTACTTTTGTATATTTTTAAAATTCCCTTACCGGCTTTCAAACTTGCATATATCATATATAAATAAATATCTTTCATATGAATCTCCTATATAAGAGGTTCTAACATATCTTTAGGAACCTCCAGATTTAAAAGTTTTAATATGGTAGGTGCTATATTTCCAAGAACTCCCAAAATTTTTTCTCCTTCAAAACTTTCTGGTAAATCTAAATCTTTTATTTTTCTTGGAATAAGATTCTTTACTTTTTGAGAAATTAAAATAAATGGAACTGGATTTGTAGTATGAGCAGTATGAGGTTGTTTAGTTTTATCATCAAGCATTTTCTCTGCATTTCCATGATCAGCTGTAATAATAATATCAAAACCTTTATCTTGAGCTTTTTCTACAACTTCTTTTAAAATTTTATCTAAAACTTTTATAGCTTTTATAGTTGCCTCCAAGTTCCCAGTATGCCCCACCATATCTGGATTAGCAAAATTAGTAACAATTAAAGTGTAATCTTTATCGAGAGCCTCTAATAAACTATCTTTTACCTTATCTGCGCTCATTTCCGGACACTTGTCATAGGTTGCCACTTTTGGAGAAGGAATAAGCTTTCTTTCTTCATTTTCAAAAGGTTCTTCTCTTCCACAATTTAAAAAGTAAGTAACATGAGCATATTTTTCGGTTTCAGCTAATCTAAATTGTTTTTTTCTACTTTTTGAAACAATTTCCCCTAAAATATTTTTAATTTCTTTTGGAGGTACTAAAACATCGAACGGAAAAGTTTCATCATAAGTAGTCATAGTTAAAATATAAGCTGGCTTCACTTTTTTTTCTCTTTCAAAAGAAGAAAAATCTTTTAAACCAAAAGCAGAAACAAGTTGTCTCATTCTATCTGCTCTAAAGTTATAAAAAATTAAAACGTCTCCATCTTCTATCAAACCCTCTTTATTTATAATTGTAGGTTTTACAAATTCATCTGTTTCCTCACGATTATAAGCTTCTTTTAAACCTTCTAAAGCACTATTTGCTTTATATCCTTTTCCAAGAACCATAGCATCATAAGCAAGTTTGGTTCTATCCCATCTTTTATCTCTATCCATAGCATAATATCTTCCAGATATAGTTGCTATTTTTCCAAGATTTAATTTCTTTATTGTATCTTCTATATCTTTAAGATATTTTTCTGCGCTTTTTGGAGGAGTATCTCTTCCATCCAAAATTGCATGAATGTAAACTTTTTTTAGACCAAAATCCTTTGCAGCTTTTAGTAAAAATTTCAAATGTTCTATATGAGAGTGGACACCTCCATCCGATAAAAGACCAATTAAATGAAGTTTATGATTTTTTGCAAGTTCAAAGGCTTTTTTTAGTAAGGGATGTTTTTGAAGTTCACCTTTTTCAAACGCCTTTGTTATTCTAACAATATCTTGATATACAATTCTTCCAGCACCTATATTCATGTGGCCAACTTCGCTATTTCCCATTTGTCCCTTTGGAAGACCTACCGCTTCTCCATGAGCTAAAAGAAGACCATGGGGATAATTTTTCCATAAATTAAAAAAATTTTCCGGATTTGCAAGCAAAATTGCATTTCCTTCTTTTTTTGTAGAAAAACCCCAACCATCTAAAATAATTAAAAGAACTTTATTTTGCATCTATTTTGCCCCCTTCAGAGCTTTTAAATTTAGGAAGATAAAATTATAGCAGCTTATGTTTTTAATTTATTTTAATTAATACAATTTTAGATCTAGTAACTTTGCTAAAATAAAATTGCTTTTAGAACCTTTTTAGGGGGAACAAGAAAATGTTTGGAAAGCTAATAAAAAAAGGTGGGCAAAGTGAGGAATTTAATATAGAAAAGTACTTTAACGAAGCTGCTTTAAAGGATAAAAAAGTTCCTATTATATTTTTTTATGAAGAAATTCCCATTTCAGAAAAAATAAAAATAAAAGAATTTAACAAAGATGCAAAAACAATACTTTTGGAGCCTGAAAAAAAATTAGTTAAAGCTTTAATGGAAATTACAGATGTGTACTTTAAATTACGTCATAACGATAAAAACATTTTTTTAAAGTCTAAAATTATTTATGGAAGTGAAAAAGGAGTTGAAATAACATTACCTGAACCCGTTGAAGACGACAGAATTTTTAGATTTTATTTAAGAGTTAAAACTTCTGATAGGAAGCCTGTTTTTGTTGAAATTATGGAAAGAGATGATGAAAATAAAAAGGAAGAAAAGAAAAAATTAAAAATAAAAGGAAAAGCTAAAGATATTTCAGAAACAGGTATAGGTGTAATTTTAAAAAAAGAGGATTACCAAAAAGATAAAAATCTAGAAAACTTTGTTGAAAACATAAAAGAAGATGATATTTATAATTTAAAAATTCATCTTCCACATACTACAGTTGAAACAAAGGGTCTTATTGTTAAAACCATAGATGAAGAAAAATATAAAAAACTTGGAATTACTTTCGTAGATATAGACTTAGATAGTCGAGA